>JAXDMI010000485.1:0-5193 GCA_034666145.1 Myxococcales bacterium
GCATTCCTTCTGCGCCTGATCGAGCTGCGCGCGCGCGAGCCCGGTCTGCGCGGCGGCCTGGGCCGCCGTGATGGAGGCGCCGCGCGCATCGAGGATGGCAAGCGTGTCGCCCTGCTTCACCTTCTGACCGCGCTCCACGAACGTCGCGGTGACCTTGCCGATCGCATCGGCAGCGACCTCCGACTCCTGGCTCGCCTTGAGCGAGCCCGTGAGCGTGAGGTACTCGGGCATCATCTGCTCGACCACCGGCGTCGTCTGGACCTTGACGGTCGGGACGGGCTGCTGCGCGGAGGTCAGCTCGGCGGCGGGCGGCTCGGGCTTCTTGCACCCGACGGCGAGCGAGCTCGTCGCGATCGAGACGATCGCCGCCATTGGCGCGATCGCTGCGATCCGTCGCGCGGTCCGGAGGATGAGGAGGAGGCGGCTGGACCCTGCGCGCATGAGATAATGCACGATTATTCCGGGGGTTAGGAGCCGTCAAGCGGACGGTTTCCGGACGCTCCGATGCCGCATCTAGCCCATCCGTTGCGCGTTCGTTTCAGAGGCCGCTCACTTCGCGGTGAAGTCGGAGCTGACCGGCTTACGCGGCGAAGCGCCCGGCTTGGAAGCCGCGCCCTTGAACATCGTCTTCGACCCATAGGCGGCAGGCGACTCCTTGTACTCGTTGGTGTTCGCGCCCGCCGTGTCACGCTGCTCCTTCACCGCAGCGGCATCGACGGTGCTCACGAACGCATCGACCGCCGCAGGAGCAGGCGCGGGCTTCGTGCTCGGCGGACGGTTCTGCGCGACCGCTTCGGCACGCGCGACGATGGCGTCGAATGCGATGCCGGTGACGAGCTTCTTCCGCACCATCTCGAAGACGTCGTGGTGGGCGAACCAGCGAACGCCGCGGATGTCACCGTCGATGGCGTAGGCGATGCCGACGAGCTCCTGCTGCGGCTGCACGGTGGCGAGCGCGCCTTCGATCTTCGCAGCCAGCTCGCTGCGCTGCTTCTTCATCGCGGCGTCGTCGACGGTGGCGAGGAACGTGGACGAAGCGGGCGCTTGATGATTGGCGCTGTTCGCCTCGGAGACCTTCGACCAGACCTCGCCTTGATCTTTCTTGTACTGGCCGGCAGCGCGCACCTTCGACGTCGCGAGCACCTCGCTCGTGCCGAACTGTCCGGCGGTGGCCTGACCGTTGCGCTGGCCGTTCCACCGTCCGTGCTCGACGCAAAACGCGTCGACGGGCGTCGTCTGCTTGCTCTCGATGATGAAGTCCTGACCGATCTGGCGGTCCTGATTGCCGCCCTTCACGATGGTGCCGGCGAGGACGAACACGGGAACGGTGCCCTTGTTCTGGATGACCAGCGTGTTGACGCTGCCGCCGCCGCCGACCTCGCGGACCTCGGCGGTGCCTTTCGCGAGCGCGTCGTCGAGGGAGATGAGAGGACCGACGTCGACCTGCGAGCGTGACGTGACCGGGAAGACGACGAGGTTGCCGAGCGCGGTGCCGCCTCCGATCGAATGATCGTCGGCGTTCGCTGCCGCATGCGCCGGCCCGCTCGCCGCCGGAGCCGCGCGGACGTTGGGCGCCGCGGCGGCGGGGCCGCCGTTCGCTCCCCCGAACGCCTGCGGGTTGACCGGGGCGTTGGTGCCGCCTGCGGCCTGCACGGCGGGGCTGGTCCTCTGCGGACCGGTGGCGGTACCGGGAGACCGGGTACACCCGATCGTGGCGAGGAGACCGATGGCGAACGTGACGGCGACGATCCTGGGCATGCGCATGAGGCGCTCCTTTCGGGTGGAACGGCGCTCAGACGCACGAGATGGGCGTTGGATTTGCGAAAGAAAAAGATGTCACACTCCGGCGCGCTCGCACGACGTGCCGGCGCCGGAGGCTCTTTCAGGGCTTCGCGTCGTCGGCGATCTCCGTCGCCGTCTTCGCGCGGGCGTAGACACGGACCATGTCGAGCGCGCCGATCCACGGGCTGCCGAGGTTCGGGCTGTTGTTGCCGATCGCCGCCAGCGCGGTGCTCTTGTTCACGGCGCTGCCTGCGACCATGGCCTTGAGCGCACCGTCGACGTAGAGCTTCGTCGACGTGCCGTCGTTCACGCACGCGACGTGCACCCAGGTGCCGAGCGTGGCGAAGGCCGTGCCCGACGCGGTCTGGTTCAAGATGCAGCCGACGCTTCCGTCGGAGTACATGAAGATGCCGAAGCTCTGGTCCTTGTCGAGCAGCCCGGCGCGGCCACCGCCGCTGGGCAGCGTGTCGGGACGCGCCCACATCTCGACGGTGAGTGACGAGTACTGCCATGCTGGACCATCGGGCGTCGTGATGACGCTCGTCGTGTCGAGGAGCGCAGCCTGGCCTTCCTTCCCGGTCACGTAGGACACGTTGCCCATGACCGAGATCGCTTGGCCATGTGCGCTGTCGGCGGCGGAGCCGTCGAAACGAACGCAGAGGACGAGCGAGGGATCGTCGCAGGGTCCAGGAGGTGGCGGTGCTGCTTCGACGACGACGCCGACCTCGAGCGTCACCGGGTCGTCCGTCACGTCACCGGTCGCATCGGCCGACGCCGCGTCCGCGACGTCCGTCGTGGTTGCCGCGTCGGCGGGCAAGCCGCGCAAGCCGACCGCATCGAGGCCGCATCCACCCGCGGCGACGAGCAACGTCCAGCCGGCGGCAACGGTCGCAAGGACGATGGAACGTGCGGACCGGGGCACTCTGGGATCTTACGCGTTCCCGGGGCGGATGTGTGGCGTGAGCGTCAGCGGAGGCAGAGCCGCCCCGTTCGGCACGTGGTGAGCCGACTCACCGTGTCGAGCGGGTTGCCGCATTTCTCGTTGCGGAGCTCCTGCATGCAGTCGTTCAGTTTGTCACCGCGTACGCCGTAGGTGCACTTCGAGGGACGCAGCTCGGCTTGCAGGTCATGCGCGACCTCGCGCTCGCACGCGGCGTTGTCCTCGTACTTCTTGCCGGCGCCGACGTTGTTGCAGTCGAACTCGCGCTCACATCGACGCGCGGTGAGCTGGTTGACGGCGTCTTCCGGCGGAAGGATCTCCGCGCCGGTGGTGGTCGTCGCGCCCGAGCGGTCGTGGTTGCATGCCGGCGCCGTCAGCAGAAGCATCGTCACTGCTGCGCTGAGGCGAACGATCGGATTCGTCATGACGTACCGTCCTTTCGGAAGACTGCACGCCCGCGCTGCATCGGGCGTTCCACTTCGTCGCCGAAACACGAGCTCGACCAGGGTATTCATGACCGGTCATGACGCGCCTGACCCTCGCTGCCGCCGCGCTGCTCGTCGCGCAGACGGCTGCGTGCGCGATCCCGTCGGTTCCGGCGAAGCTACCGCCACGCGATCGCGCATGGGTCGCAGTCCTGAGCGGCGAGATGCCCGAGGCCATCGAGCAAGTGGCGCGTCACGCGTGGATCATCGGCAACGTGCCCGGCGAGACGCCGGTGCGCTGGGAGCTGATGGGCAGCGCGTATCGCTCGCAGACGAGCAACCCGTTCTCGTACTTCGGTGACGGCGACGTCGCGGTGCACGGCATCGTCCTTGGAAGCGTCGAGGAGATCCGAGCGCTTCACACGTGCCTCGACAAGGAGGTGCGTCGCTACGGTGAGCGTCATCCGACGTACTGGCCGATCCCGGGACCGAACAGCAACACGTTCGTCGCCGAGTCGCTGCGTCACTGCGGGATCCACGTCGAGCTCCCGGCGACGGCGATCGGCCGCGACTACCGAGGCATCGTCGGCGCCGGCGTCACGGAGTCGGGCACGGGCGTGCAGCTCGAGTCGTGGCTCATCGGCGCGCGCATCGGTCTCCGCGAGGGCGTCGAAGGCCACGTCACCGGCCTCGCGCTGGGCCTCCACGCGTGGCCGCCGGGCATCACGGTGCCGGTGAACCCGGGTCGTATCGGCGTCGATCTCGACGGCCACATGACGCCCGAGAAGCGAAGCTGGCTCTACGACGAGCGGGTCTACGAGCCCGATCGCGAGCGTGACTACGGCACGGCGATGGCGCAGATGTTCGCGAGCGTGGCGCGCGTGAAGCGCCCGTCGGAGGCGGGGAGCCTCGCTGAGCGCGCAACGGTGGGCCTCTCGGGTCGCGCGGTCTATTCGAAGAAGCATCTCGGCTACGCGTTCGGCAGCGACTTCGAGCTCGGCATGGGCTTCCCGGTGGGCTTCGCGTACGGCGTTCACGTGTATCCTGCAGGTATCGGGTGGACGATCGGACCCACGGGCTATCTCGCGATCTTCGGCGGCGCGGGAGTCTCGGGCGTGAGCGCGCGAGTTCCGGGCGGTCTGGAGCTTCCGGTCGAAGCGCGGCTGGAGCTCGACGCGGGGCCGCAGGTCCGGCTCGGGCTCCGAGGCGCGACGATCTGGATCCCGGGGGTCGCGGCGCGGCAAGACGGCTCGATGCTGTCGTTCGCCGATGAGCTGGTGCTGGGCTCGTTCGTGAGGTTCGGCCGAACGCGCAACACCTCCTTCGGCACGATGGGCCGCGGCCACTTCTTCGGGCTGGAGCGCCACGAGGTGATGCGGACGTACTGGCTTGGGCTCAGCTATGGCGTGGAGATCGACTTCGGGCTGTGACGGCTCGAAGCGGCGGACCGCCCGCCCGCGCGGATGAGGCAGCCGTAGGTCGTGTCGAGCGCGAGCGGGCTCGACCTGTCCTGCGCGCGACCTGTCCTGAGTTGGCTCCGACCCGACCGACCTTGCCGCGACCTGTCCTGAGTTGGCTCCGACCCGACCGACCTCGACCGACCGACCGACCTGTCCTGAGTTGGCTCGGAGCCTCGACCTGTCCTGCGGCGCGACCTGCCCTGGGCGCGACCTGTCCTGAGTTGGCTCCGGAGCCTCGCGCGACCTCGCGCGCGCGACCTGTCCTGAGTTGGCTCGGAGCCTCGACCGACCTGTCCAGCGACCGCCCTGTCCTGAGGTGGCTCGACCTGAGGTGGCTCGACCTTGTCGCGGGCTCCGGGCTCCGAGCTCCGCTCCGTTGGTTCGGGCTCGCGACCTGCCTGAGTTGGCTCGAGCTCGCTGATCCGGCTTGGTCGGGGTTCCCCTTCAACGCGCGGCCTTGCGGCGCACCGCGCGGCGGGCGGATCGGAACGGTATCGACCTGAGTCCGTTCGCCGAGTGCGTCGCCTCAGAAGTGCCGACTCGGCACCTGGCCCGCGCGCGAGCGCGTACGACGGCCCAAGCGCGC
>JAXDMI010000486.1:0-5448 GCA_034666145.1 Myxococcales bacterium
CGCGGTAGTGCTCGACCCGCTCCTCGGCCGGTCGCTCCTTCGACTTCGCTCGCTGGATCTTCAAGAAGCCGCGGGGGTCGGCCATGGTCAGCCTCCCTTCACGAGCTTGAGCCGGCGCTGCGAATCGGCGGCGGCGCGCTGCTGCTGCTGCTCGAGCACGCGCTTGTACTCGGTGGGGATGACCTTCTTGAAGCGCGCACGCACGTCGTTCCATCGCGCGAGGACGTCGGCGCCGCGCACGCTGGCGGTTCGAGCGACGTGCTCTTCGACGAGCGCCTGGATGCGCGCCTCGTCGTCGGCGTCGAGCGGTTCCACGCCGACCATGCCCATGTTGCACCGCGACACGAAAGCGCCGTCCTCGTCGTAGACGAATGCGAGACCGCCGCTCATGCCCGCGCCGAAGTTACGCCCCGTTGGACCGAGCACGATCACGACGCCGCCGGTCATGTACTCGCACGCGTGATCGCCGGTGCCCTCGACCACCGCCATGGCGCCGCTGTTGCGGACGGCGAAGCGCTCGCCGGCGCGGCCCGCGAAGAACGCGCGACCGCTGGTGGCGCCGTACATCACCGTGTTGCCGACGATGACGCTGTCGGCCGCGACGAACGTGACGTCGGCGGGCGGCTTCACCGAGATGATGCCGCCGGAGAGGCCCTTTCCGACGTAGTCGTTCGCGTCGCCCTCGAGGGAGATGGTCATGCCGCGCGTCGCAAACGCACCGAACGACTGACCCGCGGTGCCCATCACCTCGATGGCGATGGCGCCTTCGGGGAGGCCGGCAGCGCCGAAGCGACGCGCCACCTCGCCCGCGAGCATCGCGCCGAAGGTGCGGTGCGCGTTGGTGATGCCGAAGCTGATCGTGACGCGCTCGCGGCGTTCGAGCGCCGGTCGCGCGCACTCGATGAGCGTGCGGTCGGCGACGTGCGCGACGCCGTGATCTTGCTCGATGGTGCGGTGCAACACGGCGCCCGGCTTCGGTGCCTGCAGCATGCGACCGAAGTCCAGCGTGCGCGCCTTCTTGTGCGCGACGTTCTCGCGAGGCACGACGCAGTCGATGCGCCCGACCATCTCCTCGATGGTGCGGAAGCCGAGGCTCGCCATGATCCCGCGCAGCTCCTCCGCGACGTAGAACATATAGTTCACGACGTGCTCGGGCGTGCCCGTGAAGCGCTCGCGCAGCACCGGGTCCTGTGTGGCGATGCCGACCGGACACGTGTTGAGGTGGCACTTGCGCATCATGATGCAGCCGCTCGCGACGAGCGGCGCGGTGGCGAAGCCGAACTCCTCGGCACCGAAGAGCGCTGCGAACGCCACGTCGCGACCGGTCTTGAGCTGGCCGTCGACCTGCAGCGTGACGCGCGAGCGAAGGTCGTTGAGGAGCAGCACCTGCTGCGCCTCGGCGAGCCCGAGCTCCCACGACGTGCCGGCGTGCTGGATGGAAGACACCGGGCTCGCGCCCGTTCCGCCGTCGTGACCCGCGATGAGGATGACGTCGGCGTGGGCCTTCGCGACGCCCGCGGCGACGGTGCCGACGCCGGTCTCGCTCACCAATTTCACGCTGATTCGCGCGCGCGGATTGACGTTCTTGAGATCGAAGATGAGCTGCGCGAGGTCTTCGATCGAATAGATGTCGTGGTGCGGCGGCGGTGAGATGAGCGTCACGCCCTGCGTCGAGTGACGCACGCGCGCGATGACCGAGTCGACCTTGTGGCCGGGGAGCTGGCCGCCTTCGCCGGGCTTGGCGCCCTGAGCCATCTTGATCTGGAGCTCGTCGCAGTTGACGAGGTAGTGCGCGGTGACGCCGAAGCGGCCGCTGGCCACCTGCTTGATGGCCGAGCGGCGCGTGTCTCCGCGCGCGTCGACGAGATAGCGCGCCTCGTCCTCGCCGCCTTCGCCGGTGTTGCTGCGTCCGCCGATGCGGTTCATCGCGACGGCGAGGTTCTCGTGCGCCTCCTTCGAGATGCTGCCGAAGCTCATCGCGCCCGTGGCGAAGCGACGCACGATGGAGCGTGCCTCCTCGACCTCTTCGAGCGCGACGGGGGCGCCGGCGGGCCGGAGATCGAGCAGACCGCGCAACGTGATGGGGCGATCGCCCTGCCCGTTGATGATGTTCGCGTATTCCGCGTAGGACTTCGCGTCCTCGAGGCGCACGGCTTTTTGCAGTGCAGCAACGCTGTCGGGGTTCCAGAGGTGGCGCTCGCCGGTGGCGCGCCACGCGTAGACGCCGCCGATGTCGAGATCGGCATCGAGGTCGGCGCTCGGGCCGTAGGCGTTGGCGTGACGCATGCGCGCTTCGGTGGCGATCTCAGCGACGCCGATGCCGCCGAGCGGCGAGGCGGTGCCGGTGAAGTAGGCGTCGATGACCGGCTTCGAGATGCCGAGCGCTTCGAAGATCTGCGCACCGTGATAGCTGGCGATGGTGCTGATGCCCATCTTGCTCATGACCTTGAGCAGGCCCTTTTTCAGGGCATAAACGTAGTTCTTCGTCGCGGTGGCGAGATCGATGCTCGTCTCCTGCGCGAGCTCGGTGATCGACTCGAACGCGAGATACGGATTCACGGCGCCGGCGCCGAACCCGATGAGGAGCGCGAGATCGGCGACCTCGCGCGCGTCTCCGCTCTCCGCGACGATGCCGACGCGCACCCGCTTGCCCTCGCGAATGAGGTGATGGTGCACCGCGCTGACCGCGAGCAAGCTCGGGATGGGCACGTGATGCGCGCTGACGCCGCGATCGGAGACGACGAGGATGCTGTGGCCCTCGTCGACCGCGCGTGAAGCACGCTGCTGGAGATCCTCGAGCGCGGTCTTCAGCGCCTCGGCGGGATCGCCGGCGGGGGCGAAGTGCGCAGGCAACGTGACGGTGCGGAAGTCGCGCGCAGTGTTCTCGGCGCCCTGGCCGAGCCGGAGCAGCTTCGCGAGGTCGCCGTTGGTGAGGATCGGATGCGGCAGCTCGAGGAGGCGACACTGGGGCGGCGTCTCCTCGAGGAGGTTGCCTTCACCGCCCACGCAGCTCACGAGGCTCATGACGAGGTCCTCGCGGATGGGATCGATCGGCGGGTTGGTGACCTGCGCGAATTGCTGCTTGAAGTAGCGGAAGAGCGTGACCGGCCGATCGCTCAGCACCGCGAGCGGGATGTCGGTGCCCATGCTGCCGATCGGCTCTTCGCCTGTCTGCGCCATCGGCGTGAGCAGCACGCGCATGTCCTCGCGCGTGTAGCCGAACGCGCGCCACAAGCGCACGCGCTCGTCGCGATCGAGAGAGAAGAGCGCCGGTACATCGGGTAGATGCGCGAGCTCGATCTTGTTCTGCGAGACCCACTCGCCGTACGGCTTTCGCGTCGCGACCTCGCGCTTGATCTCCTCGTCGGAGACGATGCGCCGCTGGTTCACGTCGACGAGGAACATCTTGCCCGGAGCGAGGCGCCCCTTCTCGAGGATGTCCTCCGGCGGGAACGTGAGGACGCCGAGCTCGCTCGACATGACGACGAGGCCGCTCTTCGTCACCACGTATTTTGCGGGGCGAAGTCCGTTGCGGTCGAGCGTTGCGCCGATCACGTCGCCGTCGGTGAAGACGAGCGCGGCAGGTCCGTCCCACGGCTCGACGAGCGACGCGTGGTACTCGTAGAACGCGCGTTTGTGCTCGGGCATGTCGGCCTGCGTGGCCCAGGCCTCCGGCACGAGCATCATCATGACGTGCGGCAGCGAGCGCCCGCCCGCGACGAGGAAGTCGACGACGTTGTCGAGCGACGCCGAGTCGGAGCCGTCGGGGCGGATGATCGGCTTGAAGTCGGGAAGGTGCTCGGCGAACAGCTTCGACGCGAGCAGCGACTCGCGCGCGCGCATCCAGTTCTGGTTGCCGCGGAGCGTGTTGATCTCGCCGTTGTGCGCGATGCGCCGGTACGGGTGCGCGCGCTCCCACGTCGGGAAGGTGTTCGTCGAGAAGCGCGAATGGACCATCGCGAGGCGGCTCTGGAAGTCGTCGGCCTGGAGGTCGTGGTAGAAGTCGGTGACCTTCTCAGGGAGCATGAGCCCCTTGTAGACGACGGTCTTCGACGACAAGCTCGCGACGTAGAAGTCGTCGCCGTAGCCCTTCGCCGAGCACATCTTGCCGGCGCGCTTGCGGATCATGAACAGCGTTCGTTCGAACGCGTGCTTGTCGCTCATGCGGGCGATGAAGAGCTGCTTCATCACGGGCATCGATGCGCGCGCCATCGGACCGACCACGCGGATGTCGACGGGCACGTCGCGCCAGCCGATCACCTTCTGGTTGTGGTAGCGGACGATGTCCGAGAGCGTCTTCATCTGCAGCTGGCGCTTCGACTCGTCACGCGAGAGGAAGCACTGCGCCACGCCGTAGTCGCCAGCGAGCGGAAGCTCCTTGCCCTCGTGGCCGAGGACGCGCTCGAAGTACTTGTGCGGGATCTGGATGAGGATGCCCGCGCCGTCGCCCGTGCACGGATCGCAGCCGGCCGCGCCGCGATGCGCGAGACGGCGCAAGATCTCGAGGCCCATCTCGACGATACGATGCGAGGGGCCGCCCTTCAGATCGACGACGAAGCCGAGGCCGCACGCGTCGTGCTCGTCACGCGGATCGTAGAGACCGTCCGCTTCGGGAACGCGGCCAGAATGCGGCATGGGTCCGTAGTTATAGCAAAGACTTGACGCACTGCGCTAGCTGAACCGTGACTCAGGCCTGAGTTACTAACTCCTCTATATATAGGGCCCGGCCGGGGTTCGGACATGGAACCATGCGCCGGTCGCGATGGCCGTCCCCAAACGAAAGACTGCTGCCAAGGATACCGTCGGTCTCGGCGCGCTCGCCGTGCTCGTGGTCGGTCTCGGGATCATCGTCTACCTCGCGGTGCCGAAGGGCAGCGAGGTCGGCGCCGACGGCGGTAGCGATCCGATGACCGGCGTCGCCTCCGACGGCGGCGGCGAGAGCGGCGACGGCAAGACGACGGGCGCGCTCGAGCGACTTCCCGAAGCGACGTGCGAGCTCGCCGTGCTCACCGAGAAGTCCGAGGTCGAGGTCTCGAAGATCGCCAGCGCCGAGAACGTCGCCAAGCTCCTCGACACGCGGCACTGCGGCGGCACCTGCGATGCGCTGCGGAAGGTGATGGCCGACCACGAGCACTTCGAAGTCGAGCTGACCAAGCCCGAGGACTACATCCTTCCCGGCCGCGAATCGTACGACACGATCGCGCCGGGGCTCACGCCCGCCCAGCGCGCCTCCATTCCCAATCGCACGTCGACGGTGGTGATCCGCTCGCATGGCGCGTCGACGATCGATCAGCTGCCGGCGCGCGTGGCGTTCGCTGCGACCGCGGCCCTCGCCGAGGCGCTCGACGGCGTCGTCTACGACGAGGTGGTGCGACGGATCGAGACGTCCGCCGATTTCGGCAAGCGCGCCATCACGGTGCCGTTGGGCCAGAACGTGTTCGTGCCGCA
>JAXDMI010000487.1:0-3859 GCA_034666145.1 Myxococcales bacterium
GGCGACGACTTCGCGATCGGACATCTGGAGCCGCCGCTGAAGCCGACGCGTCAGTTCAAGACGGGCTCCGAGCACGTCGTGCTCGCGAGCGATCTCACGCAGATTGCGGGTCAATCACGCGACTACCTCGGTCCGTTCGAGCTCGCCGACAAGAACGCCGCCCTCTTCGTTCATGCGAAGGTCGACGGCGCACCGCTCGTCTACTCGGTCGTCGATCGCTCGGTGGGCGAGGCCTGGCGGCGCGCGTATGAAGGCGCGCTGCCGGTGGCAGGGCCGCCGGGCACGGTGCTCTCGCAAGGAACGCTCGCCATCGGCGAAGCGAACCTGCGCTTCCCGCTGCCGCCCGGCACGTACTACGTCGTCGTCGAGAACCAGGCGGCTGCGCCGTTCGCGCCGCTCGGCGTACCGCTGCCCGTCCCCGAGCAAGTCGGATACGTCAGCTACAGCATCGAGATCGGCGACCGCTGATCGAGCACGCTCCTCAGAGCGTGTTGGTCAGAGCGTGTTGGTCGTGTCCTTGTTCGCGGCCTCGAGGATCTTCATCGCGTCCGAGGTCGAAGCATCCTTCTTGGTCGTCTTCGTCGCGGGCGGATCGGCCTTCTCGGTCTTCTCGGTCTTGTCGACCTTCGCGGTCTTCGTGGTCTTCGGCTCGGGCGCGTCGGCCGGCTCCGCCTTCTCGGGAGCGGGCTTCGAGGGCGTCTGCACCTTCGCGGCGAGGAAATGAGACTTGGGCGGCGGCGGCTTCACGGCGCCGTGCGGCTTCACCACGGGATCCTTCGCCGGAGCAACGACGACGGGCTGAACCGCTGCGAGCACCGCGGGCGCGGGCGGCGCGATCACGGTTCCGCCGGCAGGCGCAGCGTTCGCGATCGGTGAGACGGGCGCAGCCGCGGGACGTGGAGCAGCAGCGATCGCGTTGGGCAGCGCGTTGGGCAGCGCGTTGGGCAGTGCGTTGGGAGCATTGGGCAGCGCGGCGGCGACCATGGCCGGCGGAGCGTTGTCACGTGCGTCGGCAGCGGCCGCAGCAGCGCGCGCGTTCTGTCGACGCGCATCCATACCGAGACCGAGCACGCCGCCGAGCAGCGCGCCGGTGAGCGCGATCATGACGCCCCACTTGATGCTCGGCTTGTCGTTGACGAGGACCGTGCCGTTGGTCCGGCTCGTGGTGTGCGCGAAGTTGCGCCCGGTCGCGTCGGGGCTCATGCCGCCCATGGCGACGGGCGCGAGAGAGTTCGGCGGCGGCGGCGAGGAGAGATCGCCGTAGACGCCGCTGCCGTAGGTCTGTTGCTGCTGCTGCTGTGCGTAGCCGTAGGGCGTCTGCGCGACTTGACGAGCGAAGACGGGCTGGCGGGGCGCTGCGGGAATCGCGTGGGCGTTCGATGCGTGCGGCGCGTAGGAATTGTGCGACGGAGGCGCTCCCGAGTAGGAGTCCTGACGGACAGCCTCGAAGTCTCCCGATCGCAGGAGATACTCGTCGGGCGGAGGCGGGCGCTTGGAGAACGGCAGCACGACCCGCTTCGTTGCAGAACCTGGTCCATCGCTACCCCGCCCCGTTAGCGGCGAATTTCATCCGCGAGAACCCGCGCCGATGGATAACTGGGGGTCGAACGATCCAGGACGCTTGCTGCTGCTGGTGTGCGTCTTGCTGCTCAAAGACTGCGGGCTGGGCGCCTCAGCTCACCGGCCGCGGGAACGCTTCGCGGTACGCGCGCATGGCGCCCTTCTCGTCGATCGCGTGCACCCAGTCCGTCGCCTTCTTGAACGCGCTGCCGTCGACCGTGACCGGATACTTGATGTGCTCGAGCGCGCCGTGCGGCAACTTCGGTAGGCCGAAGCGACCGAGCATCGCGCCGAAGACCATCTCCGGGATCGGGATGTTGGTGCGGCCGGTTTCGCGGATCACCATCGACAGCGGCACCGGCTGCGGACCCGCGACGTTGAAGACGCCGCGCGGGCGCTTGTCGAGTGTCGTACACAGTGCGTTGACGACGTCTTGCTCGTGCATGAAGTGGAAGAGCGGATCGAAGCCGAGCAACGTAGGCACGCGCTTGCCACGCAGGAACGACGCCAGCGTTCCGTGGCCCGTCGGCCCGAGCGTGTAGACCATGCGCAGCACCGACGTGACGAGCTCCGGATAACGCCACAGCGCAGAGCCGGCGTAGAGATCGGCGGCGACGAGATCGGCGAGCTCCGGGAACGACGAGAGGCCCATCGGCGGCTCGTCCTCGTTGTGGAAGAGCGGCGAGTCGGCCGCGGCGCCGTAGTAGGTGTGGCGCCCCACGAACACGACGTGCTCGACGCCGTACGTGTGCGAGTGCTCGAAGACCGCGCGCGTTCCGCCGAGGTTGATGCGATAGCGATCTTCGCTCTGCACGACGAGATGCGTGACCGTCGCCATGTGCAGCACCGCGTTCGGCCGCACGCGACGGAAGACGTCCTCGGCGGCGCGCTTGCGGATGTCGATCTCGTGCATCTCGATGCCGGGCGGCGCATCGCGGAACGGACGCCGATCGATGCCGATCACGTCGTGACCGAGCTCGAGGAGACGCTCCGCGAGCATCTTTCCGAGACGACCGCCGATGCCGGGAACGAGGACCTTCATGACGCCACTCCTGCCGTAACGAGCGGCGGCTCTCCGCGACGACGCCTGCGACCGGCGTCGATGAGGCTCGCGATGCGCTCCTTCACCTTCTGGACGTGCTCGTAGACCACCTCGTCCTCCTCGGAGCCGGTGCCGTCGAAGAACATCGGCTCGGAGTAATGGACCTCGAGCTTCGCCGGCAGCGGCACGGCGAAGAGCCACGGCGTGACGGGGATGTAGGGCACGCCGAGCAGCTTCCCGATCGAGACCGCATTCGAGATCGTGGGAATCGCCTCGCCGCCGCCGAGGAACGCGAACGGTACGATCGGCGTCTTCATCTTCATCGCGAGCCGCACGAAGCCGGTGCCGAAGTGCACGAGCGAGTAGCGCTCCTTGAACAGCTTCGCCGTACCGCGTGCGCCCTCGGGGAACACCATGAGCATGCGCTCGTCGGCAAGGAGCCGCTCGGCGTGCTCGGGGAGGCCCGTGAGGTGGCCGCAGCGATTCGTCATCTGCGAGACGAACGGCACCTTGTTGAGGAACTTCTCCGCCATGCCCTGCGCGAGGCGCGGCGGATTCATCTCGAAGAACATCGACGCGTGGGTCATCGCGCCGTCGAGCGCGATGCCGCCCGAGTGATTGCCGACCAGCATGACGCGTCCGTGCTTCGGCACGTGCTCGATGCCGTGCGACTCCACCGAGAAGTAATGCTTGAAGAAGAACTTCAGCGCCGTGAGCGACGGGCCTAGGTACTGTTTCGATATGCCATAGCGATCGACCCCATACTCGTTGAAGGGGATTTCCAGGCGATCCAGGCGCTCTCGGACCTCGGGGTCGACGGCGGCGCGCGAGACTGCCGAACTGAGAGAAGCGAGCGAGAATCTCATCGGCGGGGCGGGACCTCGCGGCGGAGCCTACCAGTTGACGCTCGGCCGGCCTCGCGCGAAAACCCCCGCGCGATGAAAATCACTGGCCCTCGGCTCGCGCTCGCCCTCCCCGCTCTCTCCATCGGCCTCCTGCTCGCTTCGACCGCGTGCGAGAAGAAGCCCGATGCCACGCCGGTGCCCGCCACCTCGGCGTCGACGACCGGCGTTGCCGTGGGCGATGCGCAGGCGGCGGCAACGGCACGTCCCGCCGGCGTGAAGCTCGAAAAGGTGACGCGCGCCGACTTCAATCGCGCCGCCGCGGAGCTCGCGCTGCCGCTGTTCTGGTCGGCCGACGCGAACAAGGACGGCGCGCTCGATCCCGACGAGCTGGCCGTCTACTGGGGGCTCGTTC
>JAXDMI010000488.1:0-5935 GCA_034666145.1 Myxococcales bacterium
CAGCTGAAGAACGTCGCGCTCCTCTCGCTCGACATGGGTGCGCTCCAGGCCGGCGCGAGCATGAAGGGCGAGTTCGAGAAGCGCCTCAAGGGCGTCATCGACGAGGTGAAGGCCTCGACGCGTCCGATCATCCTCTTCATCGACGAGGCGCACACGCTCGTCGGCGCGGGCGGCGCGGCCGGCACCGGTGACGCGGCGAACCTCCTCAAGCCCGCGCTCGCGCGCGGCGAGCTCCGCACCGTCGGCGCCACCACCTGGGCCGAGTTCAAGAAGTACTTCGAGAAGGACCCGGCCCTCGAGCGCCGCTTCCAGCCGGTGAAGGTCGACGAGCCGTCGGTCGAGATCGCGAAGCTCATGATGCGCGGCGTCGCCCGCAAGTTCGAGGAGGCGCACGGGGTCGTCATCCTCGACGAGGCCGTCGAGGCCGCCGTCGAGCTCTCGAGCCGGTACATCTCGGGCCGCCAGCTCCCCGACAAGGCGGTCGATCTCCTCGACACGGCAGCGGCGCGTGTGAAGGTGATGCGCGCGGCGCCGCCGGCGGCGCTCGAGGACACGCGGGCGCAGCTCGCCGCTCTCCGTCGCCACCTCGAGGCGATCGGTCGCGACTTCACCGCCGGTCTCCCGATCGACGAGGAGGAGAAGAAGAGCGCCGAGGCCCGCGAGATCACGCTCGTCGAGCGCGCCAAGGAGCTCGAGACCCGCCTCGCGCACCAGATGACCATCGTCGAGGGCATCGACGCCGAGCGCGTCGCGGTCGCCAAGGGCGACGACGGCGCGCGCGTGAAGCTCCGCGCGGAGATCGAGCGCCTGCGCGCGATCCCGGCCGATCAGCTGCTCGTCCACGCCGACGTGAGCGAGGCGGTGGTCGCGTCGATCATCGGCGACTGGACCGGCATCCCGGTCGGCAAGATGGTGAAGGACGAGGTCGCCGCCATCCAGCAGCTCGAGGACAACCTCAAGAAGCGCGTACGCGGGCAGGACAACGGTCTCGCGCTCGTCGCGCGTGAGCTCCGCGCTGCGCGCTCGGGCCTCAAGCCCCCGCAGACGCCGCTCGGCGTCTTCCTGCTCGTCGGTCCGAGCGGTGTCGGCAAGACCGAGAGCGCCATCGCGCTCGCCGATCTCCTCTTCGGCGGCGAGCGCTTCATGGTCACCATCAACATGAGCGAGTTCCAGGAGCGGCACACGGTGTCGAAGCTCGTGGGCTCGCCGCCGGGCTACGTCGGCTACGGCGAAGGCGGCATCCTCACCGAAGCCGTGCGGCAGCGTCCGTTCTCCGTCGTCCTTCTCGACGAGGTCGAGAAGGCGGACAAGGAGGTCCTCAACATCTTCTACCAGGTGTTCGACAAGGGCATGCTGGCCGACGGCGAAGGCCGCCTCGTCGACTTCAAGAACACCGTCATCATCCTGACCTCGAACCTCGCGACCGATCTCATCACGAACGCCGCGCCGCCCACCGAGGAGGCGCCCGCGCTCGAGGATCTCGTCTCGCTGGTGAAGCCGGCGCTCACCGCGCACTTCAAGCCCGCGCTGCTCGCGCGCATGACCGTCGTTCCGTACATCCCGATCAGCACCGACGCTCTCCTCCTCATCGCGCGGATGAAGCTCGGCGCCGTCGTGCGTCGCGCAAAGGAGACGCACGGCATCGACCTCCAGATCGCCGACCAGGTCTTCCAGGCGGTCGCCGAGCGCTGCAAGGAAGTGCAGAGCGGCGCGCGCAACGTCGACCACATCATCCGCGGCTCGGTCCTCCCCATCGTGTCGAACGAGATCCTGCGCGGCATCGCGGACAGCGCGCACCTGACCAGCCTGAAGCTCGGGCTCGACGGGTCGGGCGAGCTCGTTTGCACGCGCGCCTGAGCCATCGCATGTTCGGTGTCGTCTCCCGTGAGCTCGCCCTCGGCGCGCTACTGCTCGCCGGCTGCGGAGGACCCACGATTCTTCCCGTGAAAGAGGGCAAGAAGTGCGAGATTCAGGTCGTGTCACTGGCCGTGGTCGCGTCTCCCCTCATCAACCCGACCCTCGAGGCCGAGGCGCGGCCGGTCCAGATGCGGATCTACCAGCTCAAGGACGACGTCCGCCTCCAGGCCGCGACGTTCGAGCAGATCTGGAAGGAGGACGCGACGGTGCTCGGGCCCGACGTGATCAAGCGGGATGAGGTGTTCGTCTATCCGAACACCAGAACCGACGTGAAGTTCGACCGCGACCCCGCCGCTTCGTTCATCGTCGGCGCCGCGTTGTTCCGCAATCCGAAGGGTCGCAGCTGGTACGTGTCGTTCGAGCTTCCCCCGGCGCCCGGCAAAGGCGACTGCCTGACTCCGGGCAACCCCGCCTGCGAGGACGGCAAGTGCGGCACGAACGCGAACCCGAAGTTCTCGATGTGGGTCGACGGGACGCGCGTCGATGACGGGGCCGACCACCTCGGGGACGTCACCGACGGTCGTCGCATCCGGATCGTCACCCTGAGCAAGCCTGTCCCGGAGCCGGCGCCCTCTTCCTCCGCAGCAACGAAGGCGCCCAGCGAGGCGAAGCAGCCATGAGTCACAAGCTCGTCTGGACCGAAGGTCTGTTCGTCACCCAGCACCATTTCCAGCGGCTCGACCGCTATCACGAGCGGCTCCTCGCCGATCGCATGCGCCTCGCGATGGCGTACGACTGGGGCGTCACCGACCTCGCGATCGACGAGCGTGCGCTCGCGGCGGGTCAGCTGCGCGTCTCGCGTCTCACGGCGGTGATGCCCGGCGGCGCGATTCTCAGCGGCGGCGGCGACGGCCAGGCGATCGCCATCCCTCCGCGCCCCTTCGACAGCGAGTTCACTCCGCAGATGGCGTCCTTGGACGTCCACGTGGCGATGGCCCAGGAGGTCGAGGGCATGCCGTCGGTCGCGCTCGAGCCGGCGCTCGCCACGGTGACGCGCTACACGCGGTCGCAGGAGTCACTGCCCGACGTGAACACGGGGACCACGCCGCAACCGGTCGACGTCGCGCGCCCGAACGTGCGCATCCTCTTCGGTGACGAGCGACGCGACGGCTTCGATACCATCCGCATCGCGCAGCTCACCCGTGCGGCGAGCGGCGCCGTCATCCTGAAGGAGACGCATGTGCCGCCGACGCTGCGCATCGCCGCGTCGCCGTATCTGAACCGCGGCTTCCGCGCGATCCTCACCGCCATGACGGCGCGCCAGCGGGCGCTCGCCGAGTCACGGCGGCAGCGTTCAGCGGGCAACGTCGAGTTCGACGCCGGCGACCTCTCGAAGCTCTGGCTGCTGTCGACGCTCAACGCGTTCATCCCCACGTTCGCGCATCTCGTCGACGCCCAGGCCATTCATCCCGAGCAGGCGTACCTCACGCTCGGGCAGCTCATCGGCCAGCTCTGCACGGTGGCGGCGAACGCGGACCCGAGCGCCATCCCGAAGTTCGTCTACACGGCGCTCGGTGGTGTCTTCGAGCCGATGTTCGCGCAGGCGATGGCGCTCATCGGCTCCACGATCCAGGAGCGCTGCATGGAGATCCCGCTGACGCGGCGGGCGGACGGCGTCTACATCGGTCAGGCGAGCGGACCGGACATCATGCGCTCGGACTTCTTCCTCGCCGTCTCGACGACGCTCCCCGACGCACAGATCCGCGAGCGGCTCCCGCGGCTGATGAAGGTCGCGTCGCAGAACCAGATCAACGCGCTCATGCACTCCGCCATGACCGGCGCCCCCGTCGAGCTCGAGTACCGGCCCCCGAGCGCGCTGCCGGTCCAGCCGGGGATCCAGTGGTTCCGCCTCGGCCGCGCGCCCGAGTTCTGGGCCGACATCGTCGCGACGGGCACGTTCGCGCTCTATCACCCGTTCGACCCGCAATCGATGAGCGTGGCGCTCTACGCCGTCGAGTCTGCGACGAGTAACCGATGATCGATCGCATGTACTGGGCCTGCGGGGAGGTGCTCTCGGTCGGCGCGCAGCTCGCCGAGGCGCCGGGCCTCCCGTCGCCCGAGATCATGAAGCGCCGCGTCGCGACGCTCCTCGAGGACATGGACCGACGCGGGGCCGAGCTGGGCATCCAGAAGGTCGATCTCGAGGACGCGCGCTACGCGATCGTCGCCTTCATCGACGAGCAGCTCTTCAAGGCGCCGTGGGCCGGACGCCAGGAGTGGATGCTCGAGCCGCTGCAGCTCGTCTACTTCAACGAGAACACCGCGGGCGAAGGCTTCTTCACGCGGCTCGACGCGCTCGAGCGAGATCCCGCGCGCCTCCACGTGCTCGAGGTCTATTACCTCTGCCTCACGCTGGGGTTCCTCGGGCGCTACGCGGTTCGCGGCGGGGAGGGTCTCGGCGCCGTCATCGATCGCCTCGCGGCCATCCTCGGTCGCGCGACCCCGCAAGGAGACGTCCTCAGCCCGCGCGGCGCGCCGCACGATCAGGGCAAGACCCGCGCGCGGCGCGAGGCGCCGGTGCTGCTTCTCGCCGGAGGCCTGGTCGGGCTCGCGCTCCTCGTGGCCATCGTTCTCAAGCTCGTGCTGGTCTCCAGCACCTCGGACGTCACCTCACGGATGCAGGCCGCGACCACGGCCCAGGCGTCCGGGCCCAGGGCGAGGTAACGGCCATGTGGGCGTGGATTCTCGCGATCATCGTCGTCCTCGGTACGTGGACCGCGGGCTTCTTCTTCGATCTCGCGCTGTGGATACGGATCGTGGTCACGGCGGGTGCGGTGCTGTTCGTCGTCGGCTACTACGTCGTCCGACGTCTGCGCGCGAAGGCCGCGGCGCAATCGCTCGAGCGCGAGCTGATGAAGCAGGCCGAGCAGCAGGTCGCGAACGCGCGCCCTGATCGTCGCGCCGAGATCAACGAGCTGCAGGCGCAGTTCAAGAAGGGCCTCGCTGCCCTCAAGACGTCGCGCCTCGGTGCGAGCGGCGGCAGCGCGCTCTACGCGCTTCCCTGGTACATGATCGTCGGCCCGCCCGGCGCCGGCAAGACCACCGCCATCCGCCACTCTGGGCTCGACTTTCCGATCCCCGACTCGGCGGGCGCGCTGCGCGGCGTCGGCGGCACGCGGAACTGCGACTGGTGGTTCACCAACGAGGCCATCCTGCTCGACACCGCAGGACGGTTCGCGACGCAGGAAGACGACCACGAGGAGTGGACCTCGTTCCTCGACATGCTGCGGCGCCATCGCACGAAGTCGCCGGTGGACGGCGTCATCGTCGCCATCAGCATCGCCGACGTCATCGGCGCCACCGAGGAGCAGGTCGAGACGACCGCGAAGGCCCTTCGCGCCCGTATCGACGAGGTGATGACGCGCCTCCAGATGGTGATGCCGGTCTATGTCCTCTTCACGAAGTGCGACCTCATCGCCGGCTTCGTCGAGACGTTCGAGGACCTGAAGAAGAGCGAGCGCGCACAGATCTGGGGCGTCACGTTCCCCATCGACCAGGCCAACATCGAGCCCGGGAAGGCCTTCGACGCCGAGTACGACGTGCTCATGGAGTCGCTCCACGGCAACGCGCTCCGTCGCATCGCCGCCGCCCGCGGCCAGCAGACGCGCGCTCGCGTCGAGCAGTTCCCGCTGGAGATGCGCGCTCTCAAGGGCGCGCTCACCGAGTTCATCAATGCGCTCCTCCGCAAGAACACCTTCCAGGAGACGCCGCTCTTCCGCGGCGCGTACTTCACGAGCGGCACGCAGGAGGGACGCCCCCTCGACCGCGTGATGGGCGGGATGGTGCGCGCATTCGGTCTCCGCGCGCAGTCGATCGCCGACACTGGACCGCGGGCGGACGCGAAGAGCTATTTCCTCACTGACGTCTTTCGTCGTGTCGTGTTTCCCGATCGCTTCGTCGGCACACGCACGCGGACCGAGGCGAGGCGCCAGCTCTTCACGCGCATCGGCGTCTCCGTCGCCGCCGTGGCGCTCGCGGCGCTCGTCGCCGTTCCGACCGGCGTGAGCTACGTCAACAA
>JAXDMI010000489.1:0-4122 GCA_034666145.1 Myxococcales bacterium
TGCTCACGCAGCGCTCACGAAGCGATCGTCGCCGGCTCGGCCTCCCCTCACGCAGCGACGTCACCCGTGGAGGAACGCCCACGCTTCGTGCGGCGTCATCCCGAGAAGAA
This sequence comes from Myxococcales bacterium, assembly GCA_034666145.1. Taxonomy (GTDB): domain Bacteria; phylum Myxococcota_A; class Polyangia; order Polyangiales; family Polyangiaceae; genus Labilithrix. The sequence continues at coordinate 111 of JAXDMI010000489.1, forward strand.
CCGGGATGACGAGCGACTCCTCGCGATCGAGGTGGCTCACGAGGACCTCGTCGAACGTCGCGACGGCGGCCTTCGCCAGCGCGTGACCGGAGGCCGTCGAGAGAGCGTGCTCGACCGCCGCGATCGCAGTGGTGAGCTCGACGTGATCGTTCACGAGCTGCTCCGGCGCGACGCCGGTACGCGCCAGCACCAGCGGGAACAGCATCGCCTCTTCGGCGTGGTGATGATGATGAAGGGTCTGCGCGAGGGGCATGAACGCCCGCAGGAGCCTGCCCCGATCCTCGTCGACCATCTGATCGACCAGGAGCGAGAGACGCCTGGAAGCGGCGCGAAACTGGTCGTGGATGGACAGCAGCGTGGAGGCCGGCCCGCTGACGTTGGGATGCCTCATCCACGCCGTGCGGCGCGCGAGGCGAAGCAACCGAGCGACGGCGTCCCCGATCGAAGGATGAACCGACATCGCCTCGAGCGCGGCATCGACCGGCACCCACGAGGCGCCGAGGTTGTACGGGGCGTCGACCACCGCTGGGATCACCAGGTCGAAGGCGTCGTCGAGGGTCGCCGCGACGTAGTGTGTCGTGACCTCGTAGTCGACGCCCGCCCAGCGAAACGGATACGTCTCGACGAGCTCCACGTCGCGGTCGACGGAGACGTGGAGGCCGGTCTCCTCGAGCGTCTCGCGTCTCGCGGTCTCAGCAGGCGTCTCGCCCGGCTCGATCCCACCGCCCGGCGGAAAAAGAGCCTCGACGTTCGTGACCGGGTCACGCAGGCGGACGACGAGAAGGTGTCCCTCCGCCTGGCAGATCGCCGACGCTCGGGCACGCTTCTTCAGGGAAGGGCTCACGGGTAATCGAGACAGCTCGGATGGGATGCCGGAGGCTAGCCCGTCGTTGTGCCCGGATACTGCTTGCGCAGCGTCGCGACAACGCCAGGTAGCGCGGCGTCGGTCAGACCGAAGCAGTCTCCGAGCAGAGCGCGGATGTCCTGATCGCTCCCGCCAGTCACCGCCGTGCGGAGGCCCATCGCCTTGCTCATGAACTCCGGGTCGGCCGCCATGCTCGTCTGGAAGTGGGTAGCCGCCGCCGTCGCCGACGCGGTGTCGAGCCCGAGCAGCTCCGCGAGCACCTCGGCGGCACGAGCGGTGTCGCCGCCCATCACCGCGCCTGCAAAATCACGAAACGTCAGCTGCGCCATGCGCGCATCCTAGCGCGAAAGAACGCGGCCGTTTGGTCACTCGGTGCGTGCCGAGACCTCCGCCACGTTCCTCTCGGCTCACCGCCCCGACGCGACTACGCGAACGCCGCGACCACCTCGGCGGAACCGAGCACCGTCGCCTGCATCGCAAACACCTTCTCCGTCAGCACGCGATGCACCTCCGGGTCTCGGTCTGCGCAGGCGTCTTTGACCACCAGGACGCGATAGTCCGCGTCGGCCGCATGGCGCAGCGTCGAGAGCACGATGCCGCTCGTGGAGATCCCGGCCAGCACCAGCGTGTCGATCGACTTCGCACGGAGGATCATGTCGAGGTCGGTGCTGGTGAATGCGCCGACGCGGTGCTTGATGACGACGATCTCGTTTGCCTGCGGTGCCAGCGAGGGATGCACGTCCGAGCCCGGGCGGTCGGTGACGAAGAGGCCGGTCTTCGGGATCTGCGCGAAGCGCTCGTTGCTCGGATTCGCCTCGGGATAGCCGGGCCGAAACCCGAGGCAAACGTGGATCACCGTGACCCCGCCGGCGCGCGCCGCGGCAAGCACGGCCGCCGCCGGCTCGACGGCCGACGCCGCAGCCTCGCCACCCATGCCGAGAATGGCAGTCTGGAAGTCCATCAAGAGAAGAGCGGTGCGAGCACGGTCGACGGTCGTCATGGGTTTGTCCTTGGTTGAAGAGGTCGTTTGATGAGTCCGAAGGCAGCAAAGAAGGTAAGAGCGCTCAGCCCCGCACTGACGGCGAAGGTATGAGCGAACGCCCGCGCGAGAGCGTCTCCGCTGGCGATGAAGCGTTGCAACGTGACCGCCATCACGGCGGTGCCGAGCGGCGCGCCCAGACGCTGCACGAGGTTCATCGCCGTCGTGGCGTTCGGCATGTCGTCGGGCCGTAGCTCGCGATAGGCAGCCGCAAGCGCCGGGGACGTGATCGCGCCGAGACCCGCGCCGCGAACGACGAGCGAGAGGCTCAAGACGACGTAGGAGCTGTGATCCGTCGCGCGCGTGAACGCAAACGTTCCGAGGAGCGTGAGCGCCACGCCCATCATCACGAGCTTGCCGGCGTCGATTCGGTCCGCCAGCTTGCCGACCTGCGGGAGCGTGAGGAGCATGCCGACGCCCTGCGGCGCGAGCAAGAGGCCGGCGGCAATGGGGGATTGTCCGCGCGCTTGTTGGTAATACAGCGGAAGCAGCAATTGAGCGCCGAAGGTGCCGAAGCTCGTCAGCAGATAAGCCATTAGCGCCGCTCTGACCGCGCGATGCCGGAAGAGCCGTAGGTCGATGAGCGCGGTCTCCGGCTTTCGCCGCGCGTAGAGCACGAACGCGACGATGAGCGAGCACCCCACCACGAGCGGCACGGCAATGCCCGGCGTGAACGGATTCGCCGTGCGCGCGAGCGAGGCCACGGCATACGTGGCGAGCGCCATTCCCGGCGACAAGAGCGCGAGGCCCACGCGATCGAGCTTGGTCTGCGTCTTCGTCGTTCCGGGCGGAAGGCGGCGGTACGCGACCCACGCGCCGGCGAGACCGAGCGGCAGATTGACGAGGAAGAGCCACCGCCACGAGAGTCGCTGGATGAGCAGACCGCCCAGCACCGGGCCGAGCACCGGCGCGACGAGGACCGGGATCGCGACGATGCTGAGAAGGCGCCCCATACGCTTCGGGCCTGCGAGCTGCGCGACCAGCGCCTGCGCAAGCGGCGCGAGCAAGCCGCCCACCGCGCCCTGCACGACACGAAATGCGATGAGGCTGCCCGCCGACCACGCCAGGGAACACAGGAGCGAAGTGACGGCGAAGGCGACGAGACATCCGACGTAGAGCCGCCGGCTACCGAAGCGCTCGAGCGCCCACCGGAACGACGGCAAGACCAGCGTGAGGGTCAGGAGGTAGCCGGTGATGCTCCACTGCATCGTCGAGAGCGGCGCGTGGAGGTCGGCCATCAGCTTCGTCAGCGCGACGCTGATGCTCGTCGAGCTGAGATTGAGCAAGAACGAGCCAAAGCTCGCGACGATGGCGACGCGCAGCAGCTCGGGAGGTAGAGAGTCCTCGCGTTGCGACGCGAGGGGCTCGGAGGCGCTCATTGGTAGACCCGTCCATGATTATTGATGGACGTATCCACGGTTGTCAACGTTGCGCGGCGCCGGCGCGTCGACTAGGTGTAGGAATCGTGAAGAAAGCACCCGGCCCGAAGGCTTTCTTGGACACCTACTCCGCCCTGACACGCACCCTCACGGCGATGCTCACGCAGATGTACAGCGACGCCGAGATCGGCGCGACCCAGGCGAAGCTCGTACGCCATGTCGCACGCTCGGGAGCCATTTCGCAGGCGGAGCTTGCCCGGTCGACCCGTACGGACCCCGCGCTCACGGGGCGCGCGCTCCAGGGCTTGATCGATCGCAACGTGCTGCGTCGCGAACGCAGCGACGTGGATCGTCGCGAGTATCTCCTCGAGCTCGGCGCTGCGGGACCAGCCATGCTCGCGCGCGTGGACCGCGTACGGGAGCGAATGGCAGAGCGCCTGGTGCGCCCACTCGACGCGCGCGACCTGCAAGACTTCGATCGTATCGCGAGCAAGCTCATGGTCGCCTTCGGCGCGGAGAGCGAGCTCGAGCCACAGGCCACGCAGAAGCCTACGTCCCGCCCGCGAGCCCGCGCCCGCGCCCGCTGATGTCGTCACGCAGTCGGCGGTCTCGAACGCGCTCGCTCGCCTGCGCGACGTCTTCGGTGACGCGCTGGTCGTACGGCACGCGCGCGGGCTCACGCCCACGCCGCGCGCCGAGGCGCTCGCGCCTCGCCTCGCGCAGCTCCTC
>JAXDMI010000490.1:0-3752 GCA_034666145.1 Myxococcales bacterium
TGGAGAGCGATCTCGACACGCTCGCCAAGGTGCAGGAGTGCAACGTCGCGCGTCCCTCCACGCTGATCCGCGGCTATCCGGTCGACCTCGAGAAGATCGTGATGAAGGCGCTCGCGAAGAACCGCGGCGAGCGCTTCCGCACCGCGCGCGAGCTGTCACGCGCGCTGCAGTCGCTGCTCATGCGACGCGGTCTCTTCATCGCGTCCGATGAAGTTGCAGCTTACACGCAGTCAATCTTCAACGACCGCATCCAGAAGCGCGAGGCGCATCTCCGCTGGGCGGCCGAGGTCACGTCGACCATCAACGTCGATCAGCTGCTGTCGAAGCCGAAGCTCGGTCCCGAGTTCACCGGGAACTCCGACGTGCAAGCGCAGGCCAAGCCCGCGGGCGTGAGACCCGCAGCGGGAATGCCCGCCGCGCCGATCACCGGACCGATGGCCGAGCCCGAGCCGCAACAAGGCCGCGGGCAGAGTCAGCACGCGTACAACAGCGGGCCGACCAACATTCCCGACGACCTGAAGTCGACGGCTTCTTCGCTCGAGACGCAGGCGCGCCCGCTCTCGGCGAACATGGGTGGCTCGCCCGCCGCGCGCGCGGCCGCCGCCGCGGTCCATCGCAACAATCCCTCCCTGCAGCACCAGCAGCAACAGCAGCAGCAGCAGCAGGACGACGACGACGAGCATCCCGCGGATGGCGATGGGCCGACCATCCAGGCCTCGTCGCCGATGCCCGATGCGCTTCCGCCGCTGCACATGGGCGGGCATCTCGGCGTCGACCGCCATCGTGACCGGGAGCCGCAACGCAGCGAGCCGCCGACGTTGATGCAGCCGAGCGAAGCCGGGCCTGCGTCGCAGAACGACGGCCCGACCATGATGGCGAGCCCTGCGGCTCGCGGCGCGATGCTCAAGTCCTCGTCGTCCGACGAGGTGATGGCCATCGAGCCGGAAGAGGACTTCGAAGAAGATCAGGACGCGACGATGGTGGCCAACACGCGCGGCGAGGGAAACCCGCTGCAGGCGCCGCCGACGTTCCCGCAGGTCTCGCCTGCCGCGGGTCGTTCGAACGTGCCGTCGCAGCGCCGGCCCGCACCGCAGCCCTTCGCACAAACGGCGGCGCTCGGGCAGCAGATGCCGCCGATGTTGAACCCGCTCGGCTTCCCGCAGCAGCCGACGCAGCAATCGCTCGCGCGCAGCGGCGAGATGCCGTTCGGCAACAACGAGACGTTGGGCATGCCGCCGGGTCATTCGGGCATGGGCCATCCTGGCCACGACCCGCAGGACTTCCGCATGGGCGCGCAGGCGGTGGATTTCAATCCTCGCAGCGGCCCGCATCCGACGGGCGAGAGCGGTCAGTTCATCCCGCGCCATTCGCAGCGCATGCAGCCGCCCAACATGCGGATGGGCGCACCGACCTACGACAACCGCACGATGACGGCGCAGCGCTACAAGCGTCGTCCGCCGATGTGGGTCGTCGCGGCGCTCTCGTGCTCGATCGCGCTGCTCATCGCGGGCGTCGTCATCGCGATCGTCTCGTCGACGAGCGGTACGACGCCGAAGGGCGCCGCGGGCTCGCCGACCGCGAGCGGCGCGGTGGCGAGCGGCGCGAGCGGCGCGCCGAGCCCAGCCGGTAGTGGACCGTTCACCGCGGCGCGCACGGCGTTCAACAACATCGTCGCGCAGCCTGGCTCTGGGTTGACGCCTCCTTCCGGCTCCCCGGGCGCGCCTGGTTCCAATCCGGGTTTCCCGGCGGCGGCTGTGACGGCCCCGCCGGTGATGACGGCGGCCGCGCCCGATCCTGCGCCGTCTCCGGCGACGCCGGCGGTCGCTGCGGCGACGCCCGCGGTGGCTGCGGTCACGGCACAGCCGGCGATCGCGCCGGTCGCCGCGACGCCGCCCCCCGCGCCGAGGCCGGCCAGCACGCCGGTCGCGGTGGCGGCCCCGGCCGCGCCGCCGACGCCCGCTCCGACGGTGAGAAAGCCGGCCGCGCTCGGCGCGATCACGGTCGTGTGCATGCCGAAGTGCGATCAGATCATCGACAACGGCACGTCGCTCGGCCCGGGCCACATCTTCAACCGCCCGGTCCCTTCGGGCCGCCACGTGCTGCAGCTCTCGGCCCCGAACGGCGCGCGCAAGAACCTCGTCGTCGAAGTCGCGCCGGAACAAACCAAAGAAGTCCGCATGTCGATGGACAAGTAGGCAGCCGCGCCTCCGAGCCTCCACGGAGCCTCCACGGAAACGGGGAGACACCCCGTTTCTTCTTCGCGGTTTCGCGTTTTTCGTTCGCGCCACACGGATTCGGGTCACGGTGTGGCTTCGGGACACGGCAGAGCCCACACGTGCAGACCGCGCGTTTTCGCCGGTGGTCGCACCCGGTTGCGCTCGGCTACCGCACTTCTGCCACGGCATACGCGGTGCAGCTGCATCATCACCGTGAAGCTCGAAGCGGGTCAGGTCCTCTCCGGTACGCTCCGTCTGGTTCGCAAGATCGCGGACGGTGGCATGGGCAGCGTATGGATCGCCGAGCATCTCGTGCTCGGCACCGAGGTCGCGGTGAAGTTCATGTCCGGCCCGTGGGCCGCGGTGCCGAGCGCGCGTGCGCGCTTCCTCCGCGAGGCTCGGATGACCGCCAACATCGACAGCCCGCACGTCGTCAGCGTCCTCGACTGCCGCCACGACGAAGCCGACGAGCCGTATCTCGTCCTCGAGCTGCTTCACGGTGAGACCCTCGAAGAGCGCGTACGCCGCAACGGTCCGCTCTCCGTCTTCGAGGTCGTCGAGATCGTCGCGCAGACCTGCGAGGCGCTCGCCGCCACGCACGAGGCGCATATCGTTCATCGCGATCTCAAGCCCGAGAACGTGTTCCTCGTCGCGGGGCCGACGACATTCGTGAAGCTGATCGACTACGGCGTCGCGAAGCCGATGAAGCTCGACGAGTGCCTCGAGGTCGATCGCCTGCCCGCGGGCACGCCGCAGTACATGAGCCCCGAGCACATGTTCGAGCCCGAATCGACGGACGCGCGCAGCGATCTCTTCTCGCTCGCCGCCGTCGCGTACTTCGCGCTCACGCGTCGCACGCCGTTCGACGCCGAGTCGATCGAAGGCCTCTACTTCGCGATCGACGGCGGTGCGTTCACGCGTCCGAGCGAGCTGCGTCCCGAGCTGCCGGCCGCGCTCGATCGCTGGTTCGAGAAGGCTCTCGCGCACGACCCCGAGGATCGCTTCGCGAATGCGCGCCTGATGGCGGACGCGCTCTACGACGCCGCGCGCGAAGCGCACACGCTCGCCGAGACGACGGCGGCCGCCGATGCCGCGCCGGCGTCGACGCGGCAGCCGACGCTGTCCGAGCTGTCGATCCCGCTCCGTCACATGCGTCGCTCGCGCAAGGGTGCCATCGCGGCGCTCGTCCTCGCGGCGGCGACGAGCCTGCTCGTGTGGCGCAGCAACGGGCCTGAGCTCCACGAAGCGAATGCCTCGACGAGCACGGTGGAGGTCATGGCAGCGCACGTCGTCTGTCCGCCGGCGGATCCTGCGGCTCCCATCGCAACGACGGCGACCACCACGGCGACCGCGGAGGCGCACGACGAAGACGAGAGAGCCCCGGAGCCCGCCAAGCCCGCCGCCCCGGTCCACGTCCCGCCCGCCGTCCACGTCGCGCCGCCCGCCGCCGTCCCCACGGCCGTGGTCATCCCCTCGACCTCGGAATCCGCGCGCCTCCTCGACGGCGACCCGTCGAGCCTGCACGAAGGCCTCCAG
>JAXDMI010000491.1:0-9856 GCA_034666145.1 Myxococcales bacterium
CAGGATCTCGGTCGTCTGCTCGAGGTTCTCCGAGAACGCGTCGCATCCGTCGACGACGTTGATCAGGATGCGTGGCCTCCCACCGCCGTCACCGCGAACGTTCTCCTGGAGCCACTGGATGGTGGCGGGAAGGCTCCGGCGGAGCGTGTCGAAGTCGTAGTGCACGCTCTTCATGCCTTCGGGACTGAGATAGATCTCGTGCAGCGTGTTCGGCACGCCATACGCCTTCATCTTCAGCATCGACGGCGACGGCGTAAATGTGCCGTCCTCGCCGACGAGCCCGATGTCGGTGAACGCGAAGCCACCCGTCATGTCGATGGCGTGGTCGCGCAGGTACATCATGAAGTCGTCGTCGACCTCGAGCTCGTCCGGGTCGGCGTAGTCGAGCGTGCCGAGCAGGATGTTCTCGAATCCGAAGTCACGCAGTCGCGGCAGGATGCTCAGCTTGTCGGCGAGCGTCTGCCCGACGCGAGATCCGAAGGCGTTCTCGCGCAATGAGAGATCGATCAGGTAGGGCTCGATCGTGCGCAGGCGATCGACCTTCGCCTGGGCGCCCGCCATGATGGCCCGCGCATTCTCGAGATTTCCCAGCGCTGTACGGGACGGCATCGACATGCCGCGATCCTACAACGAGCAGGCGCCTGGAATGCGCCTCTGACGTGACGCCGCTCAGTAGCCCGGCCCGGTGACGGGCGGGGTCGGTGTCGGTGTCGTAGCCGGGGCCATTTGCACGATCACGAAGTCGTGGTTGTGGCTCAAGGTGATCGACGTGGTGGTCATCACCGACTGACCTTGCGCGACCATCGTGAGCTGCGCTTGCGTGAGCGTCACGGAGTGCTGGTGAGCCTCGGTGACCGACGTGCTGTACGTCGCACCGGCCGCAGGTGGGTTGGTCAGGTCCGAAAGGGGAACACAAAGCGTGTGTGTGTGTCCGTTCGTCACGCTCGAGGTCTCGCCGGCGCCGTCACAACCCGGCGTGGGCGTCGGATTCGTCGGATTCGTCGTGACGGCCGGGGCGGCCGGCGTCGAGTCCGAGCCACATGCAGTGATGACGGGCGTGATCAGTAGCGTGACGAAGCCGCCGGTGGCGGTAGACAGGAATTCGCGACGGTTCAGCATGACGTCCCCTCTCGTGGTGGGCGGCGAGAGGTGCACCCCGCGCGCCAGGCGAACGTCGTCTCGTCCCGTCAACGAGAGCGCCTCCGAACGACCTTCGAGCGCGAGCTTGCTCGCGCAATATGCAGCGAATGCATCGGCAGGGTGAAGACGCGCGCCCGAGCTAACGTTGATGGTGACGCGACCTCGAGCTGCGGGGCATCGGCACGTGGCTGCGACGGTGCGCGCGATCCTCGACCTCGTACGCGAGGCCGACGGCACGTATCGTTCGTAACGTGAGCGGACGCGACGAATACTTCGTTTACACCGACGGCTCGTGCAAGGCCGGTGACGGTGCGCCCGGCGGTTGGGGCTTCTGCATCAAGCCGCCGGAGAGAGCGGCGCTCGCCCATCCCGTCGAGGGCTACGGGAAGGCGACCGGCACGCTCGCGAAGGTCATGGAGTACCGCGCCGTCGCCGAGGCGCTCGCCGTGCTGCCCGACGGCGCCGCCGCCATGATCTTCTCCGACAACCAATCGCTGATCGAGAACCTGTCGAAGAGCCTCGAGACGTGGCGCCTTCGCGCCTTCGCCAAGGTGGATCCGCTCGTGGTCGACAGCGTGCGGCGCATCGACGCGAGCATCATCGAGAAGCATCTCGTCGTGCGCTGGCAATGGATACGTGCGCACAACGGCAACGCGGGGAACGAGCGCGCCGACGAGCTCGCCGCTCGAGGCGCCCGCGAAGCGAAGGCGGACCTCGCAGCGACGGCACCGCGACGACGACGGTGAGCACCGCGCTTCAGGGAGCGAACGCGCAGCGCCCGCCGATGTCGAACTCCTGGCCGCCCTCGGCCCAGCGCAGGTTCGCTTCGACCGAGCCGTGACCGCGCTCGAAGTCGTCCTTCTTCATGTTCACGTAGTAGTCCTGCCCGCCGTGCGTGCCCTCGAAGTACACGTACTCGGGGACCTCGGGGCTCTCGTTCATCGTCATCGTCACGGTGACGCTCGGCGGGTCGCCGTGCCCCGCAGATGCCTTGCGGACGAGCACGAGGGTGCCGCGACGTCCCTGCGCCTGGTCGAGCGTGAGCTTCGCGTCGACGGCGTTGCCCGTGCACGCGATGACCTTGCGGTTCGTCGGCGCGGGCTGCCAGGTCGGATCCTTCGTCATGGTGAAGGTGACCGAACGCGCCGATGCGTAGAAGCGGAGCGAGCCGCCCTGAAGCTTGTCGAGCTCGAACGACAGATCGGCTCCGCCCGAGTCGCTCTCGAGGACGAGCGTGGGCTTGTCGCTGGGCACCGGGCTGTCGGGGTTGTTGGCATGTGCCTGCAGCACGACGTACGAGCCGGCGATGAGCTGCCGATCGCCGGAGCTCGAGACGATGTCGGCTTCGTATTTCTGTCCGCTCGCGAACGTGATGCGCGCGATGTACGTCGTGTCGAACGGTGTGTCGCCGATTACGTAGGTCCCTACCCCCATCGTCGCCGTCAACGCGTCGTCCGAGGACGACGATGTCGAGTCGTCGCTGTGGCTGCACGCGGTGGAGAGAGGCGCGACGATCAGCGCGCTGAGACAGAGGAGCCGGGTCACGAGGTTCATGCCGGTGCCGCCTGCATGTGGTGGTCCATCCCACATTGGCTCTATCCATGTCGAAAAATGACGTCATTTCAACGATCGCCCACCATGATCTGAACGAAAGAGGCTCCGGCTCCCGGAGGACCATGGGGTCGGCTGGAGGCGCGCCGCGCGCGGGTCCCGGCAGCTCCCGGCGTTGCGAGCACCCGTCGTACGATGGCGCATGCTCGCGCTCGTCCTCGGGGGCTCATCGCAGCCCGCCCATGTCTCGAAGGATCACCCTCCGCCGGCGCGCGCCGCCGGCGAGGCGCTGGTTCGCGTCCGAGTGAGCGGCGTCTGCGATACCGACCTCCAGCTCGCGCGCGGCTACATGGCGTTCGCGGGAGTGCCCGGCCACGAGTTCGTCGGCGAGGTCATCGCCGCGGATGACGAGGCGTGGCACGGCAAGCGCGTCGTCGCCGACATCAACGCGGGATGCGGGCTCTGCGCCGATTGCCTCCATGGAGGCGGACATCACTGCGCGACGCGCACCGTGCTCGGCATCGCAGGGCGCTCGGGCGCGTTCGCGGAGCTGCTCACCGTGCCGGAGCGGTGCCTCGTCGGAGTCCCCGACGGGCTCAACGACGATCGTGCGGTCTTTGCCGAGCCGCTCGCCGCTGCGCTCCACGTGGTCGACGAATTCGAGTTGCAAGGCGCACGCAAGCCGTCACGTGCGATCGTCCTCGGTGACGGCAAGCTCGGTCAGCTCATCGTGCGCGCGTTGGCGAGCCAGGGAATCGAGACGACGCTCGTCGGGCGACACGCCCATAAGTTGGCGCTCGCGGCAGCTGCCGGCGTCGACACCTTCCTCGAGGCCGACCTGCCGGCTTCGAGACGAGGCGCGCCGCTCGTGGTGGAGGCGACGGGCAGCGAAGCAGGACTGACGCAGGCGCTCGCGCTCGTCGCGCCGCGCGGCACGGTGGTCCTCAAGACCACGGTCGCAGCAAAGCTCAACGTCGATCTCGCGCCGCTCGTCATTCACGAGGTGCGCCTGGTGGGCTCACGCTGCGGCGACATGAGCCGCGCCGTCGAGGTCCTCGCGAGCGGCGCCGTGGATCCACGACCGCTGGTCGAAGCGCGGTATCCGCTCGCGCGCGCCGACGAAGCGCTCGCGCATGCGGGGCGGCGTGGCGCATTGAAGGTCCTGATCGACGCTCCGTCCGGCGACTAGGCTCTTGGGCTATTACCGAAACGCCATGGCCAAGCCAGACGCCCGCCTGCACGTTCGCCAGCTCGGCGTGCGCGAGCTCGCGGGGCCCTTGCTCGACGCGTGGTCGGACCTCGAAGGGCGCGCGGCGGAGCCGAACGCGTTCCTGTCGCCGCACTTCATCGTGCCGGCGCTGCAGCATCTCGATCCCGACGTCGAGCCGGTGGTCCTGGTCGTGAAGGGCGGAAGCGGCGCCAACGAAGCGCTGCTCGCCGTCGGCGTCTTCGTCTCGGTGAAGGCGTCGCGCGTATGTCCCGTCCCTCACCTCGTCGGCTACGCGTCGCGCCATTCGTACCTCGGCGGGTTGCTCGTCGATCGCGAGCACGCGCCCGCTGCCGTCGCTGCGCTCTGCGCGCACGCGCGGAAACGCATGCTCGGGTGGCAGGCGCTCGTCTTCCCGAAGGTGCAGACCGACGGGCCCATCGCATCGATCCTCGAGGAGCAAGCGCGCGCGAACGGTCTCGCGGTGCAGCGCACTGGAACGAAGCAGCGTGCGGTCCTCGTGCCGGCGGCGGCAGGCCCGGAGGCCCTGAAAAAGGCGCTCGGAAAGAAGCTGAACGAGATTCAGCGCTGCAAGCGACGGCTCGCGGAGACCGGTGAGGTGAGCTGGCGTTGCGTGCGTCGCGACGCCTTTGCCGCGGGTGCCGTCGAGAGCTTCTTGCAGCTCGAGAACCTGGGCTGGAAGGCGGACGAGAAGACCTCGCTGCGCGCGAATCCCGCGGACGAGGCGTTCTTCCAGGACGCCGTGGCGCGCTTCGACGGCGCCGGCCGCGCGCTCTTCACCGAGCTGCGCGTGGGAGACCGCGCCGTCGCGTCGACCAGCAACTTCGTGTCGGGGGGCGTGGGCTTCGCCTTCAAGGTCGGATGGGACGCCGAGCTACGCAAGCTCGGGCCCGGACTGATGAACGAGGCCGAGCTGGTCAGCGCAGCGCCGCAGGTCTGCGCCGACCTCGCGTGGTTCGACAGCGGCGCTCAACCCGACTCGTTCATCGATCGACTCTGGCCCGAGCGCCGCGAGCTCGGCACGCTGATCGTTCCGCTCACTCGCGCGGGCGCCGTCAGCCTGCGCCTCCTCGGCGGCTTGCGTCGGGTCGTACGGCGCTTGCGCCCGCCTTCGGACCGATGACCTTCTCGAGGACGCCGCGGATGCGCGGCGGGACGCGGCTGAGATCCTGCTGGCGCGCTTTCTCACGCAGGGCTCTCCACTCGCCGGCGGCGCGGTCGCTGGCGCGTCGTGCCGTCTCGCGCAGCGAAGGTCGCGCCGCGCGCAGCTCGACGAGCGGTCGCGTGGCGAGCGCCAGCGACATCTTGTACTGCGAAGCGCCGGCGAGGAAATCGTACTCGCGCATCCCGTCCTCGATGGCGGCCTGGATCAGGTAGGCGTGCATCGTCACGCCGACGCGCACCTCGTCGGGGATGTCGAGCTTGCGACCGCTCTGGTAGAACGACAACTTGCCGTTCCACCGAAAGTTGTAGAATGCAGCTACCGGCTCGTTGCGAACGCTCATCCAGCCGAGATCGAGCGCTCCCTTCGCGAGCAGCTCCGGCATGAGGCGATCGTGGAAGGCGCGGAACTTCGGAGACCCGAACACGCCGTCGCCGCCCCAGCGCTCGCGATGGAGCGCCATGAGCACGCGCTTGCCCTCTTCGAGCTCGGCGAGCGACTTCACGCGCACGAGGACGGGCGGCCCGCCCGCCCAGCTCTCGAACGCGCGCAGCGATTTGCGGAGCTGAGCGCGCTTGTTCTGCTTCAGCAAGCCGAGGTACGCGTCGAACGTCTTCGGCAACGACACGTAGGGCGCCACCGTTCGCTCCTCGACGGACGCGAGCACGTTGCGAGACGTGAGCGCGGCGCACAGCAGGTTCGGCAGCGCTGCTTCGCCGTTCATTGCAGGAAGAAAGAGCTCGTCCCAGTCGCCGGCCACGTCCGAGACGAGGGCGTCGGCGAGCGCTGCGGCGACGTCGGCCTCGCGTCCCTTCTCGGCGATCGGGCCGAGGTAATCGCCGCATGTCTCGTCGGCTTCCTGCTCGCCCGAGCCGATCATCTCGAGGCGCCGGAACGGAATGGCCCGCCGATAGAGATGCCGGCGCAACAGCAGCGGGGCGAGACCGACCAGCCTCTCTGCGTCGTAGAACGCGATCGTTCGGAGCTCGCGTTTCTCGTCAGCTCCGAAGACGTCCCACCACGACAGCATCCAGCTCGGATCCACGCTCACGTCGTCGCCGGAGCTCCGCCCGACGAGCTCCTCCCAGGCGGGACGTAGGCTGCGGAGTCGAGCGGCGTCGGTGATGAGGACGGAGGAAAGCATCGCTAGACCGCCCGAGGACCACCTTGCACGGGAGGCGCGGCCGGAGGTGCGAGCGCAACGGTCTTCGGCCCGTCGGGTCCGTAGATCCGCAGGTCGTGCAGGCCCTTCATGTGGAAGCGCCGCTGGATGTCGTCGGCGACGGTGGTCGCGGCGACGTTCGACTGCGTATGACCGACGACCCCTCGCAGGCCGGTCGCGTTGGTGGCCACGATGGGATTCGTGTCGAAGAACTGCGCGAGCTTCTCGTTCGGTCCGCGTCCGAAGAAGAAGACCCAGCGCGTCGCTTCGTCGTCGGGCAGCGTGCACGCGCCCCACTCGGCCTTGTGGCGGAACACTCCGTCGTTCAGATACGGCGCGCTCTTCATCGCATCGACGGCGCGGAATCCGTTGTCGGCCGCGTATTTCAGCTGGAAATAATAGAGCGCCGTCTGCGCGCCGCCTTTGACGACGGACTCGTCGCCATCGAGGACTCCGGTCCTGCGGAACACGATCGACTTGTCTTCGATGAGCGAGAGCGCGCCGGCGATCGGCTGATCGTCCTTCGTGACGAACAGCAGGAGGCCCTTGAGAAAGAAGGACTTCATGTCCTCGTACGAATCGATCTGCGAGAGCTCGCCGTACCGCCGGCGAATGTGCGGGACATGCATGCGATGGTAGAAATGATCGAAGTCCTTCACGTCCTTCGATATCCGGTACGAGAGACCGAATCGCTCCGAGAAGTTGTTGGTGGTCTGGCGCTTCTTCTTGCCGAACTCCTGGCGCATGGCCTCCCAGCCGCCGGAGGTGTCGATGACCTGCCTCACCTCTTCATAGGCTTTGAAGTCGCAGAGCTCTCCCAGCAATCGGTCGTAGAAGAACGGCAGTACCGCGACGCACAAATCGAATTCGAGCCGGTTCTGCTGGATCATCCGCTTCAAACGGGGAATCAGGATTCGCCATTTACGAAGCACTCGCGGCTCGCCCTCGTACATGCGCTGCGCGAGGTGATCGTTGAAGCTCGAATGGTGGACGAACAAGGTGCGAAACGGGACGTTGCCGCCCTTGAGCGTGCCCTCGACGAGCGTCGCCGTCGCGATCATCGTCGAGCTGACGGGATAGACCGCGCGCTTCAGCGTGGTCAGCAGTGACGTCTTCGACGTCCGGTCCGTCTTGCGCGTCTCGGTCGTCATGACGTCCGCCGCACGTAGTCGACGAGCTCGCGGAGACCGGCCTCGACGTCCACGGCCGGCGTGTAGCCGAGCTCCGCGCGCGCCCGAGTGATGTCCGCGACCGAGTCCTTGATGTCGCCGGCGCGTGGGTCGGCCGTGGTGCGCTCGACGGTGCGTCCCGCCGCGCCTTCGATCAGCGTCGCGAGCTCGCGCAGCGTGGTGCGCTTTCCGCAGGCGACGTTGAAGGCGCGCCCGGAGACGCCTTCACGCGTGGCGGCGAGGACGTTCGCGTCGACGACGTTGGCGACGAAGACGAAGTCGCGGGACTGAGAGCCGTCTCCGAAGAACGTGATGGGACGCCCGCCGAGGATGCGGTCGACGAAGATGCTGATCACGCCGGAGTATGGAGACTTGGGGTCCTGCCGCGGCCCGAACACGTTGAAGTAGCGGAGCGCCACGGTCTCGACGCCGAAGAGCTTGCTCCACGTCGCGAGGTAGTGCTCGCCCGCGATCTTCTCGACGCCGTAGGGAGACAGCGGCTCGGGACGCATCGCTTCGGTCTTCGGCAGCGTCGGCTCTTCGCCGTAGATCGCCGCCGAGGATGCGTAGACCACGCGGCGCGTGCGCGCCTTTCGGGCCGCCTGCAGCACGTTGAGCGTGCCCTGGATGTTGACGTCGTGGGACTCCTGCGGGCGCTCGACGCTGAACGGGACGCTGACGATCGCCGCCTCGTGGAAGATGACCTCGCAGCCTTCGGCACACGCTTCGACGGTCTCGAGATTGCGGACGTCGCCTTCGACGACGCGGACCTCGCCGCCGATGGCAGCCACATTGGCCCGCGATCCCGTGAAGAAGTTGTCGAGGACCACCACCTCGTGGCCGGTCGCGACCAAACGCTGCGCGATGTGCGAGCCGATGAACCCGGCGCCTCCGGTGACGAGTGCTCGCATGGTGCGATCATCGCTGGTGGTGTGGGATGAAGCAACAGCCACCACGATGCGTCCTGCATCAATCTGCACCCGCCTCCATCCATCTGGCGCCTCGCTTCTTTCCGCGGCAATTCGTCTACACTCGGAAGATGAACCTTCGCCTTAGCGTCCGTGGCGGTCTGAGCGTGGTCCTCATTGCGGCGGGTATGGCGTGCGGATCGTCCGGGACATCCGATCCCGCGACGCCGGGACCCGACGGCGGCGGGCCGAGCGGCTCCGATGGTGGGGACACCACCGACGGATCGATCACCGCAGACGGCGGCGATTCGTCGACGATGCCCGACTCGTCGCCTCCGCTTCCGTGCACGTTGCCCACGCTGACGACCAAGGCGGCGACGCTCGCCGGCTGCGACGTGCCGGGCAAGACCGACGGAGCGCGCGGTATCGGACGCTTTGCGAATCCGACCAACACGCTCATCGGACCGGACGGCACCACGTACGTGAGCGACTTCGACAACGATCTGCTTCGTGCCGTCGACGCGACTGGGGCGACGAAGACCATCGTCGACAAGCCGGAGTTCCGCCGGCCCTTCGGCATGGCAAATGCGCCCGGCGGCAAGCTCTACGTCGAGACCGACGACAACGACATGGGCATGCGCTCGACCACGACCGGCACGCTGTGGCTCGTCGACCCGGCCACCGGCGCCGCGACCGTGCTCGCACGCAACCTCGGTCGACCGCGCGGCCTCGCAGTCCTCGCCGACGGGCGCATCGCGATGGCGGACTACCAGCACGCCGTCATCTCCATCTTCGATCCCACGAACACCACGGTCACGGTGCTCGCCGGCACCGTCGACATGCCGGGCTACGTGAACGACACGGGCGCCGTCGCGCGGTTCTCACTGCCCTACGACATCGTCGTGCTGGCCAACGGCGATCTTGCCGTCAGCGACACGGCCAACCATCGCATCCGGCGCGTCACCCTCGCCGGCGTGGTCACCGACTTCGCCGGCTCGGGCGCGATCGGCAGTGTCGACGGACCGGTGGCCACCGCCACCTTCGATGCGCCGCAGGGCCTCGCGATCAGCGGCGGCGTGCTCTACGTCTCCGACGTGCACCAGCACGTGATCCGAAAGATCGAGACCGATCAGGTCACGACCTTCGCGGGCGACGGCACGACGGGTTGGCTCGACTCGAACGACCCGAAGACCGCCAAGTTCTTCGGACTCGAGGGCATCGACGTCGATGCCACGCGCCTCGTCATCGCGGACGGCAACGGCGGCAACGACATGCCGTTCAACCACGTCCGCGTCATCCACCTGCCCTGAGCGAGGCCATCGAGCGGCGTCCGTAGAAGGACGTCACTCGCCGTCCATCAGCGTCACGCCGAGCGCGCGGCCGCGCGGGATCTGCTCCGCGGCCTTGCGCAGCGTTCGCGCCGTCGTGTTGCCGGAGCGCACCGTGAGGAGCGTGCCCTCCGCGATGCCGACGACTTGCAGGACCGCCGCGGAGCCGTCCAGCGAGGCGCCGTCGATGATGAGGTGATCGTAGTCG
>JAXDMI010000492.1:0-6352 GCA_034666145.1 Myxococcales bacterium
TCGCTCTCGCGAACCGCGCGAGCTCCGCGCAGACGTTCAGCACCGGCCTCCTCACCCTCGCGCTCATCGCCGGCGTCGTCTACGCCACGAAGGATCGCATCAAGGAGATCGGTCGCAACTGGATGACCACGCGCGTGCATCGCGTGTGGGGCGCGCAGCGCATCACGCGGTATCGCGCGCCGGCGCGCCGTCTGCCCGGTCGCGACATCGTCGTCACGGCGCGCGAGTCGTTCGATCAGGGCGTCGCGAACCTCCCCGATCCGCTCAACCCGGAGAGCGGCGCGACGGTCCCGTTCACGATCCTCTCGTACGAGCACAAGGGCAGCGTCGTCCCGCACGCCCAGCTCCTCGCCTCCGGCGTTCGTCGCGTGAAGCACGTCTTCCGCTACGACCTCTCGCCGATGTTCGGCCGCCTCGACGACGCCATGAAGCCCGTGCCCGTGCTCGACGACGTGAGCCGCAAGGTCCGCTTCATCGACGCGCCGCGCTGCTATCGCGTTCCGATCCGCGTGCGCGTCGAGTGCGGCGGTCACAGCTACGAGGAGCAGGCGACGCTCGTGCTCCACAAGCGTGGCCTCGAGCGTCTCGACCGCGAAGACGAAGAGAAGCCCTCGAATCCGTCCCTCGCCGAGATCGGTATCGAGCCGGGCTGAGAGCGGACTATGGTCCCGCGCGTGATTCACGAATCACGCGATCGCGCGCGGATCTGGCCTGATTTCCGGCAGGAGTACGTCCTCTACGAGGACGACGACGTGATCGCCGTGCACAAGCCGGCAGGTGTACCGAGCCAGGCCGCGGATCCGGATCGTCCCGACGACCTCGTCACCCGACTGCGCGCCTTTCTCGCGGCGCGTGACGGGACGCGCGATCCGTACCTCGGCACGCACCAGCGGCTCGATCGCGATACCAGCGGCGTCATCCTGTTCACGAAGCGGCCCGACGTGAACGCCGCGCTCGCGAAGCAGTTCGAGGGGCGCACGCTGAAGAAGCACTACCTTGCCGCCGTCACCCGCTGGCCGGAGCGCATGCGCGAGGCGACGCTCGACGATGTCGTGCGCAAGGGCGACGGCGGGCGGATGGAGGTGATCGCCGTGCAGCGCGGGCACGGAGGCGGACGCGGGCGCGGAGGCGGACGCGAACGCGGAGGCGGAAGCGGAGGCGGAGGCGGGCAGCGGGCCGTTACCCAGGTTCGCGTGCGCACCCGCAAGGAGGACCGCGCGCTGCTCGAGCTGCGGCTCGAGACCGGGCGGACACATCAAGCGCGCGTGCAGCTCGCGCATGCCGGTGCGGCGATCGCGGGCGATCCGATCTACGGGGGAGCGCTCGCGCCGCGGCTCATGCTTCATGCCGCCGGCCTCGAGCTCGATCATCCGCGCACCGGCAAGCGCCTCGTGATCCGCGACGAGGCTCCGCCCGACATGGCCGACTGGGTGACCGGCGGCGATCGCGGCGCGTCGATCTACGACGACCGCGCCGCGCTCGATCGCGCGCTCGCGCTGGCGGTGGAGCGTCGGTGGGGGCTCGGGCACAGTGTGCTGCGCGATCCCGAGGAGCGGCGCACCACGGCCTTCCGCCTCGTCAACGAGGAAGGCGATGCGCTGCCCGGCCTCGCAGTCGACGTCTACGGCGATCATCTCGTCGCGCAGCTCTACGTCGGCGGCATCTGGGAGGACGAAGCACGAAAGGAGCGCGTCCTCGATGCGCTGCATGCGCTCGGCTTCCAGGGCGTCTATCTGAAGCTGCGGCCCAAGCAGGCGAACGTGCTCGTCGACACGCGGCGCGACGATCTCGCACCGGCCCTTCCCGTGCGCGGCGAGCCCACCGCGACGCCGGAGATCGAGATGCGCGAGGAGGGGATTCCGTATCGCGTGCGTCTCGGCGACGGTCTGTCGACGGGCATCTTCCTCGATCAGCGCCCGAATCGGCGGCTCGTGCGCGAGCTGGGGAAGGGCGCGCACGTGCTCAACCTCTTCTCGTACACGTGCGCGTTCAGCGTGGCCGCGGCGCTCGGCGGCGCCACGCGAACCGTGAGCGTGGATGCCTCGGTGCTCGCGCTGGAGCGTGGCCGCGCGAACTTCGAGGGCGCCGGCATCGCGCTGGGCGGCACCGGACCGAGCGCCGCTCACTCGTTCGTCGCCGAGGACGCCTTCGCGTGGCTCGCGCGCGCGGCCACGAAGAGCGAGCGCTTCGACCTCGTCATCGTCGATCCCCCGAGCTACTCGTCGACGAAGAAGCGCCGCTTCGTCGCGGAGAGCGACTACGACGATCTCGTGGCGCTCGCCGCGAAGGTCCTCGCGCCGCACGGGAAGCTCGTTGCATCATGCAACCATCGCGGCCTCTCACGGTCCAAGCTGCGTCGCTTCGTGGCGGCGGGCATGAAGGAGGAGAAGCGCGAGCTCGCGCAGCTCAAGGACCTCCCCGACGCGCCCGATTTTCCGCCCCCGCTCGGCCGCGAGCCGCACATGAAGAGCGTGCTCGCTACACTCCTTTGAGGGCGGGTCCCCCTGCTTGACGCGGGAGCAAGTCGGGGGAACAAGCGACCGCATGAGCTTTCGTCCCGGCTTCCTCCCCGTTCGCTCGCTCGTCGCGGTTCTTGCCGTCGCCTCGACGCTCGGTTGCGGTGGTGGCAGCAGCAACGGCGGCACCAGCGCCGCTGACGGCGGCGGGGGCGGCCTCACGGGAGCCGGCTCGGGTACGGCAATTCCAGTCACCCTTCCCGACGGAAGCACCGCTCCGACGCTCGCCTGCGGGGACGAGAACGTGTCGACGGCCTCGGGCTCGTGGGACGTCGTCGCCAGCGGAGGGGCCTCGGGCACGGCCGCGGCCAACCTGACCATCGACGCCAGCTCCTTCGTCGTGCAGTCGTCGGGCAAGACGCTCGCGTTCCGTACCAACGGTACGACCATGACGCTGCAGTGGACCGACACCCATGCGAACCGCCAGTCTGCCATCGCCGTCACGCAGGCCGGGACAGCGCTCGACACCGGGCTCCTCCCGCTTGCGGTCGGCGGGAAGTGGACGTTCAATGGACAGGGGACCGAGAGCTGCTCCGCTGCGCTGAGCGCGACCGCCTTCAACGCGACGTGCAGTCAGGTGGGCACGCCGCAGTTCGGCGAGCTGAAAGGGACCGTCGTCGGGATCCGGCAGCAGAAGCTTGCGTCGCTCTTCGGCGAGCTGGGCGGCGTCTGGCACTTCACGAGCAAAGGCACCGCGAGCGTCGACGCTACGATCTCTGGCAACGTCTTCACCGCAGTGGTGAACGGCGATGGCGGTCCCGTCGGCGGCTCCGGATGGGTCACCGTGAAGATCTGCAACGGAGCGGCGGCGGGCAAGACTTCGAGCGGTGTCGAGCTCGCCGCCACGCTCCACTGACGGCGTGCGCCTCACGCGCGCGCATGGCGCGGTAGTCGTCGGCGCCCTCGCGGTGACGGCGGTGCTGCTCGGCTTCGCGTACGATCACCGCCTCACGAGCTCGCCCGGTCCTGTCCTCGTCGTGCGGAGCGGCGCGTTCGATGCGTCCGCCTCGAGCCCGCCGGCGCGCGGCGTGCGCGCGCACGACGAACAGGAGGAGCGCGCGATGGCGCTCGCGGGCGCGTCGATGTCTCCTGCCGATCGCCATCGCATCCTCGAGACACTGGACTTCGTTCGCACCCGGATCGAGGCGCGGCTCTCGCCGCTCGGGAACGACCTCGAGGACGGCGATCCGCTCGATGAGCTGAGGAGCGCACTGAAGCCATACTTGCCGACACTGACCGCGGCGCGCGAGCTCGAACGCGGCAGCTGGCAGTCGGCGGACCTCACCGTGCGCATCGCGCCGAGCTGCGCCGCGGCGGCGGTGGCGGCCGGGGAGTCGTGCATCTCGCTCTGGGACACGCAGGATGGTCCGCCGGCCCTGGGCCGGCGCGCGCGGTTCCTCGCGTGGGCGGCGGCCCGCGCGGTGGTCGTCGATCTCGGAAATCGGGCACGCGCCGAGGAGTGCGCGTCCGCGCTGCGCCTGCGAACGCGACTCGCTTCGTCGACCCTCGCTCTCGTGCTCCTCGCCGACGATCTCGCGATGCGACCGACACCCGATCGCGCCGAGATCCAGGAGGCGGCGCGGCGGCTCTCACTCGCGCTAGCCTCTGGCTCGAGCTCGCGTGATCCGACCGAGAAGGAGGAGCTCGCAGCCCTCGCCGACGCGCGCGTCGCCATGCGTGGTTCGTCGTGGCTTACCGTCCCGACGACCGCCGTGGTCGTGGTGCCGCGCCTCTCCGCGATCGCGGACGTCGCTGGGCTCACGAAGGAGATCGAGGCGGCAGCCGGACCTGGAGCTCGCTGGATTCACGCGCCAACGGTCGGCGTTCACTAGCAAAAGAGGGTACTTGCGCCCCTGTCGCTTTTTCCCTGTAAGGCCCGCGCTACGGCCGCGTTCTTACGCCATGGAGAACGCGATGGTCAGCAAGAAGCTCTGGATGTTCGTCTGCTTGGTCCTGTTCATCGCGGGCTGCGGCGGTGGCAGCAGCGTCGGCTCCAAGTCGGCGACGAGCACACCGGCTTCGCAGCCGGCCTACGCGGGCGGCGGCGGCGGCAGCGGCTACGCTCCTTCGGCCGACTACGACGCGCCCGCATCGATGCACGTGCAGTCGGAGAGCAGCGGCGGCGGCAGCAGCAGCAAGTCCGCCGCGCCGTCGCCTCCTCCCGGAGCAGCGCCGCGCTCGAGCGCCGGTGCGACCGCGGACTCGAGCTCGCGTCGCTTCGAGCCGACGACGCCGGCACCGGAACAGCGTCCCGGCCTCGGCACCGAGTTCGGCGAGGCACGCACGTCGAGGGTCCACGACGTGAGCTTCGTCCGCGAGGGCGGCCGTCCGTTCGCGGTCGCCGCGCTCAACTACAACGATCGCCGCGGCGTCGACGCGCTCGCCTCGCTCGCTTCGCGTCGTGACTCGGCGCGCAGCGTCTCCACCGGCGGCGGCGCCGTGACCATCTCGATCCGCGACGCGAGCGGCGACCCGCTCGAGGCCGTGCACGTCGGTGACCGCACCTTCGTCGTCGGTCAGGCCGGACAGCGCTACTCGATCGTCCTCGAGAACCACACGAGCCATCGCTTCGAAGCGGTCGGCACCGTCGACGGCCTCGACGTCATCAACGGCAAGCCCGGCACCACCGACAACCGTGGCTACGTGCTCCTGCCCTTCGCGACGCTCGAGATCGAAGGCTTCCGCACCAGCACGAGCGCCGTCGCGGCCTTCCGCTTCGCGTCGGTCGCCGACTCCTACGCCGCCCAGACCGGCAACGCTCGCAACGTCGGTGTCATCGGCCTCGCGTTCTTCGGCGAGAAGGGCGACTCGTTCGTCCCCGAAAGCGAGACCCGCCTCCGCGACTCCGCCAGCCCGTTCCCCGCCGACCCGCGCTTCTCGCAGCCCCCGCGCCGCTGAGCCTCCGTCACGTCACTCACCTTCGAGGGTCGCGAGCTTTACTCGTGGGCCCTCGAAGTGCTTTCGAACGACCGCGAAGTAGAGGGCCGCGAGGAGGATCACGGCGCCTGCCAGCATCGTCGCGGGGAGCTGGTTCGGGGGAAGGCTGCACACGACGAGAACGGCGGCGCTCCACAGCACCGCGACGCACGCCACCAGCACACCGAAGCGCCCGAGGTTGAAGGGGCCGAGCTTCGTCCACGCACCACGCCGTCGCGCGAGGGCACCGAGCAGGATCGGCACGGCGTAGCTCACGTAGAGGCTCATCGTCGCCATCTTCGCCATCGCGTCGAAGAGCGAATCGGAGAACGGCGCGGTGCCGAGCACGAGGAGGAGGGGACCGACCGTCGCGATGCCGATGGCGACGAGCGGCGTCTTCGTGCGCGAGTCGACGCGGCTGATGAGCGACGAGAGCGGCAGCCCGCGATCCCTGGAGAATGCATACATCGTGCGGGAGGCGCTCGTGACGCTCGAGAGGCCGCAGAACCACATCGCCGCGAGCGCGAGGCCCATCGCGACGCGTCCGAAGCCGTCGCCGAGCGCGACGCGCATGATGGTGAGCGCCGCGTGGCGATCGCCGGCGACGGCCGGCAGATCGCGGATGGCGAGCGTGATGGCGACGAGCAGGAGATAACCCGCCACCGCGCTCACCGCGACGCTCATGAGGATGCCCCACGGTGTGCGGCGCGCCGGATCGTGCGTCTCCTCGGCGAGGTGCGCAGACGCATCGTAGCCCGTGAACGTGAACATGCTGAGCACGAGGCCGTTGGCGAAGCCGAGCATCAGGTTGCCGTCGGTGCGCGTCGTGAAGCCCGTGTATCCGAGGAACGACACGGGCTGCGCGCGACCGAACGCGAGAAGCGCCCCTACCAAGATGACGACGCCCAGGATGTGCACGG
>JAXDMI010000493.1:0-4273 GCA_034666145.1 Myxococcales bacterium
GTGCCCACCGAGCACAACATCGTCGGCGACTACGCGGGACCGCTCGAAGTCCTGCGCCTGACGAAGCAGCTCGCGACCGTCACGGGCGTCGAGGTCACCACGTACAACCCGCGCTTCGGGCACTTCGGCGTCTTCCCGTATCCGGCGACGAGCGGCATTCCTCCGTTCAAGGGCGCCACCGCCGCCGGCGTCTTCGCCGCGTCGAAGCGCGGCGATCCAAACCGCGTGCTGCAGGTGAATCATCCGCGCCTGCCGTCGGGCATCGGCTACTTCCACGTCGTCGGCTTCGATCCCAAGGTGGGCCGCGTGCCCGCGGGAATGCGCACCGACTTCGACACGCTCGAGGTCTACAACGGCTATGACCTCGCGACGCGCGCGCGCACCGAGCAGGTGCTCGAGGACTGGTTCGCGCTCCTCAATCTCGGCAAGCACATCTGGGCCACCGGCAGCAGCGACTCGCATCGCATTCAGTACCAGTGGGCGGGCTACCCCCGCACGATGGTGTTCGTCGATCCGAAGGCGGCCGGTGACGGCGGTCAGCCGATCGAAACGGCGCCCGTCGTGGCCGCCATCAAGAAAGGCCACGGCTTCGTCACCAGCGGACCGATGATCGAGCTCGAGCTCGGTGCCGACGGCAAGAGCGCGCGTCCCGGTGACGAGCTGCCGGCGCCGCACGGCGCGAACATCCCAGGCAAGCTTCGCATCCGCGCTGCGCCGTGGATCGACGTCACGTCGGTGGAGGTCATCGCCGGTCTGCCCGCAACACCTGCTGCGCCCGGCATCGTTCCTTCTGCGGTCCTCGTCCCCACCGCGGGTCGTCGCGAGGTCCTCTTCAAATCGAAGATCCCGTCGCGTCCGACGCACCTCGGCAAGGAAGAGGGCACGCTCGAAGAGGCCGCTGCACGGACCATTCGCTTCGAGACCGAGCTGAGCCTGACGGTGCCCGAAGGCGCACGCTGGATCGCCGTCGTGGTGCGCGGCGATCGCGCGCTCGACGACGCGCTGCCGTTCATGCCGATCCAGCCGCTCGCCTTCACGAACCCGATCTGGCTCGCGCGCTGAGGAGCGAGTAGAACGCTGGGCATGAAGCCCGACCTGCGTTTCGCGCCGATGCTCCTCGCGGGCGCGCTCGCGTGCGCAGCTTGCGGCGACGGTCCTCCGGCGCGCACCGGCGGCGATCCGTCGGCGACGGGCGGAGGCCCGCATCCGAACGGCGCCGCGCGAGGTGTCGTTCCGATCGCGTTCGAGGCCAAAAAAGCGGGTTCCCGTGCATTCTCGTTTCCGCTCGTCGAGGGCAAGGTCAACGGTCAGCCGACGCGCTTCATCCTCGACACCGGCGCCGTCGTTCATGCCATCGACACGCCGGTGGCCGCTGCCGCGCAGCTCGCGTCGCCTGCGAAGGCATCGAGCATCTCCATCGACGGCTGGGGAACCTTGCCCGAGCACGCCGTTGCCGTCCGCGATCTGCCCGCATCGATCCGCGCGCACGGCATCGGCGGCATCATCGCGCCGCAGCTGCTCGTCGACGCTCCCGACCAAGCGGTCGTGGTCGATCTCGTGAACCTGCAGCTGCGCATGCGCCCGAAGTCGACGGCGGGATCGGCCATGGCCGATCTCGGTCCGAGCCTGAGTGGCGCAGGACGGAAGCTCTGCCCGGCGGACGCTGACGGCATCCCAGGTCTCGGCCTCGCGATCGCCGCCTCCGTCGACGGTGAGCCGACGTGGCTCGCCATCGACACCGGCGCGAGCCGCACCATGCTCGTCGAAGGCTCGAAGCCGGCGGCGCGCGCCATCACGCGCCCGGTGCTCGGTCGCACCATGTCCGCAGAAGCATCCACGGAGACCGCGACGTCGATCTACGGAGGCGTTCCGTTCGTCGCAGGAGCATGGACCTCGACGGTGGACGTCGGCGTGAGCGTGCCCCATCGGCCGCCGCCCTGCGGTGTGGACGGACGCCTCGGGATGGACGTGCTCCAGCACTGCGCGGTCGCCATTTCAGCCGACGAGATGCTCGTCTCCTGCCGCCGCTGACCCCCGGCTGACCGCCCGATCTCGGGGGGTATCCGTGCTACGTTTACGCGGGGCAAGTGAATACGACCTTCGGGCGCTATCGCCTACTCGAGCGGCTCGGCCAAGGCGGGATGGCCGAGGTCTTCAAGGCCAAGAGCTACGGCGTCGAGGGCTTCGAGAAGGTCGTCGTCATCAAGCGCATCTTGCCGGCGCTCGCCGAGAGCGATCAGTTCGTCGAGATGTTCATCCACGAGGCGAAGCTCGCCGTTCGCCTCTCGCATGCGAACGTGGTGCAGGTCTTCGACCTCGGCATCGCGCCCGGCACCGTGGTCGGCGGCATGCCCTCCGCGGACGCGTACTACATGGCGATGGAATACGTCAGCGGGCTCGACCTCGCGACGCTCCTCGCGCGCTGTCGCCGCCAGCAGGTGAAGGTCCCGATCGAGATGGCGGTGTACGTCGCCGCCGAGGTCGCGAAGGGACTCGACCACGCGCATCGCCGGCGCGACGAGCAGAACCAGCCGCTCAACATCGTCCATCTCGACGTGTCGCCGCAGAACGTCCTCCTCTCGCTCGAGGGGGAGGTGAAGGTCACGGACTTCGGCATCGCGAAGGCGGTGGGCGTCCTCGAGCCCACCGGCATCGAGGACACGCGCGCGCGCCAGCTCAAAGGCAAGTTCGGATACATGAGCCCCGAGCACGCCGAGGGCGAGCAGGTGGACGCGCGGAGCGATCTCTTCTCTCTCGGCACCGTGCTCTACGAGATGCTCGCGGGTGTGAATCCCTTCAGCGCGCCGACGTCGTTCGAGACGCTGCGCCGCGTTTCGATGGTGGAGTATCCGCCCGTCGAGCTGCTCCGGCCCGAGGTGCCGCCCGAGCTCGTCGCGCTCCTCAAGACGGCCATGGCACCGAAGCAAGCCGATCGCTTCGCCGATGCCGGTCGCATGTACGAGGCGCTGCTCGCGTTCCTCTACTCGCAGGGCCGTCGCTTCTCCGCGCACGATTTGGCGCATTTTCTGGGGGAATTTCGCTCCAAGGACGAGACCGGCCCGCACGTCGTGCTCGATGCGGAGGGCATTCCTTCGCAGGAGCGCACGCCGGTCGAGGTGCCCGGCTCGCATCGCACCAGCTATCCCGCGACCACCGGCGCCGACCGCGTCGAAGCCGGCGCGCCGTTCGTCGACGTCGAGCGCGCGGTCGGCATGGGCGAGCGTCGTGAGGTGACCGCGCTCGTCGTCGAGCTGCCCGGTCGCGACGATCCGTCGCTCGCCGATCGCGCCGCGGACATCATCGCGCGTCATGGCGGACGTCTTCTCGCGCGCGAGCCCGAGCAGGTCACCGCGCTCTTCGGCGTCGACGATCCCGACGGCCGCGACACCGAGGTCGCAACACGCTGCGCGCTCGTCGTGCTGCGGTCGCTGTCCGGCGCACGACAGCCGAGCGCCGGCCTCCACGTCGGACGCATCCACGTGAGCGGCGACGGCGTGCCAACGGAGGGCGAGCAGCTCTCTTCGCTCGTCACCACCGCGCGCGATCTCGCTCGCGCGCGCGAAGGCATGTGCGCGATCAGCGCGTCGGCGATGCGCCAGGTGCGGAGCCTCTTCGTCTTCGACACGCTCGGCGAGTCGCGCACACCGGGGCTCTCGGCATCGACGACGCTCCTCGTGAAGGAGGTCCGTGGCACGAGCGAGGCCTTCGGTCGCTTCGTCGGAAGGCGCGACGAGCTGCGCGCGGTCGGTGAGGTGCTCGCCAGCGCCACGCGTCGCACGGCGAGCGTGGTCACGGTGCGCGGCGATCACGGCATCGGCAAGACTCGCTTGCTCCTCGAGGTCGAGCGTCGCCTGCGCAAGGGCGGCTACAACGTGGGCTGGCACCTCGCGACGTGCCTCCCGCGCGGCACCGAGCTGCCGCTCTCCGGCATTCAGTGCATGTTGCAGATACTTTGCGGCGTCGCCGAGGGCGATCCCGACGTGCGCATCCGCCAGGTGGTGCCGCGCCTCCGTGCGCTCGGCCTCCACGACGACGAGGTCGGCGCCGTGCTCGCCGCGCTCGGCGCGAGCGCCGGTGTCTCGCAGGCCAACGCCAAGGCCTCGCTCGTGAACGCCTTCACGCGCATGGTGCTGCGCCTGTGCGAGGATCGCCCGCACGCGTTCTCGTGGGACGCCGCGCACTGCATGGACGGCGACAGCTTCGGCGTGCTCGAGGCGGTCATCTCGCGCATCCCGCAGGCGCGTGCGCTGTTCGTCCTCGCCGCACGCGCCGG
>JAXDMI010000494.1:0-12223 GCA_034666145.1 Myxococcales bacterium
ACGACCGCGGTGCCTCGCGCATCGGCAGCGGCGGCGCCTGCGCCCGCGTCGGAGGCGGGATAGGCGTCCCAGCCGTCCGCCACCCACTCCCAGACGTTGCCCGCCATGTCGAGCGCGCCGAACGAGCTCTTGCCGTCGGTGGTGGTGCCGACCTCCCACGTGCCTCTGCGATCGCCGCATTCGCCGGTCATGCCGGTGAGGATCGCCTGCACGCACTTCGTCGGCGGGGTGTTTCCCCACGGGAACTCGCGTCCGTCGTTGCCGCGCGCGGCGTATTCCCACTCGGCCTCGGTGGGCAGTCGCTTGCGTACGGACGCGCAGTATTTCTCGGCCTGGATGCGATCGACGCAGTTCGCGGGATGCTTCGGTCGCTCCTTGTCGGTGTTGCAACCGAAGATGGTCTCGACGAGGTCCCCGGAGTGCACCTTGTTGAGCGAACAAGCGCCGTCGCCGACACACGCCGCGTACGCATCCGCGCGAACCTCGGTGCGATCAATGTAAAATGCACGCGTCAGCACGACGTGATGCGGCGGCTTCTCCCCCTTCCCATCGTGGTCAGACCCCATCACGAACATCCCAGGCGGCACCCGCACCATGTCCGCAAGAAACGGCATGACGTGCACCGCCTGCTCACCCGCCTTCGCCTCCGCCCCCGCACTCGCGCTCGCCCCCGCGCTCGCTCCCGCACTCGCACTCGCGCTCGCGCTCGCCCCCGCGCCCGCGCCAACCTTCGAGACGATCACCCCAATGACCACCACCCCGAGCACCCCCATCGCCAACCACGCCCACGCCCCGCTCCGATCCCTGATCGTCTTCGGCGCGCCACCCCGCATCGGCGCAGCGACCCGCATGGAATCGCTCAACCGTGCATCCTCGGCGGCCACCGCCGACGCCGGGCTCCCACCGACCGGCGCCCCGAGCGCGCTCGTCACCGGCGGCGGCCGCTGGCTCGCCGCGCGCGCGAGCGCCGCGAGCCCGGGCGGCACGCTCGCAGGCCCTGAATCACCGTACGTCTCTCCGTACGACCGCACGCCGGGATGCGTGGCCGATGCGAGCCCGGGCGGCCGGTCGCTCGTCTTCTTCATGCGCACGCTGGGCGGCGCGGGCGTGAGCTCGGGCACCGCCGGGACGAGCGCGTCCCAGAGCTCGCGCGCCGACTGCCAGCGTCGCCTGGGATCGACGGCGAGCGCGCGCTGCAGCACTGCCTCGACCGCGTCGGAGACGTGCGAGCCATGCGCGCGCAGCGTGGGACGTCGCGCGAGATTGCTCGTCGCGAGATAGAGCTCGCCCGCGTCCTTGCCTTCGAGCGCTCGCTTACCGGTGACCATCTCGATGACGCACAGCGCGAGGCCGTACACGTCCGTGGCGGGACCGATCGCTCCGTACGACTTCTTGAAGTGCTCCGGCGCGCCGTACTCGGGCGAGAACGCGCTGTCGCCGGGCCCGATGCGCGTGGCCAGACCGAACGCCGCCACCTTCAACGTGGTGCGCCCGCCGATCTCCGCGAGCCACAGATTTGCGGGTCGAACGTCACGATGAGCGACGCCCATGGAGTGCGCGATCGAGAGCGCGCGTGCGGCGGGCTCGAGGAGCACGAGCGCCTCGCTGATCGATCCTCCGCTCGCACGCTCCGCGAGATGGCGCTCGAGCGAGCGCCCCGCGAGCCACTCGAAGATCGTGTACGGCACGCGCGCGCCGTCATCGCGGCCGTCGGCGACACCGGATGCGAGCAGCCGCTCGACGTCGTTCGAGCCTTGACCGATGCGCGCGAGCTGCGCCGCTTCGACGGCAAACGCCGCGAGCGCGGCCTCGAGCGCATCGCCTTCGAGGCCCGCCGGGATCGCGGGACAGCGCACCACCACCGTCGATCCCAGCCTCGCGTCGCGCCCGCGGAACACGGTGCCGCCCGCATGCGCCGCGCCGAGCACGGCCTCGACGCGATAGCGACCGTCGAGCACGGTGCCGAGGATGTCGTCGCTGCGGTCGGCCATCAGTCCGCCCTCGGTGCCGCGTCGCGTGCCGGCGGCACCGGCAACGGGGCAGACGACGCCACCAGATGACGCGCCGGCACCGCGAGCCTCGCGCCGTGTGCTTCGACGACGCGCAAGCAAACGAGGAGCAGCTCCTGGCGGATCTTCGCGAACTCGGCCGCGTCGATGGTCTCGATGGGCGCGGCCACGTCGATGTCGAACGACGACTCACCGAGGCCGGCGAGCTGCACGAGGACGTCTTGTTTGTGAACCGAAGGATGCTCGCGCAGCTCGTCGCGCAGCGCCGCGACGATCGCTTCGATCTGCGCCGGTGTCGTCTCGCGGCTCAGCGCGAGCTTGGCCGCGAAGCGAATGCGATCGCGTGGGCCCAGCGACTCGATGCGCATGTCGGCCAGCTTACCGTTGGGGATGATGACCAGCGTGCGCTCGACGGTGCGGATCCGCGTGGAGCGCAGGCCGATCACCTCGACGGTACCCTCGATGGTGTCGACGCGGATGGTGTCACCGACGCCGAACGGCTGGTCGGCGAGGATCGAGATCGATCCGAAGAGGTTCTCGACGGTCTTCTGCGCGGCAAGCGCCAGCGCAACGCCGCCGATGCCGAGACCCGCGATGACGGTGGTCACGGGATATCCGAGCTCGGACAGCGCCACCATCAAGGCGAGCGCCGCGACGACCACCTTGCCGAGTCGGACGCCGACGCCGGTGACCGAGCGGATGTTGCGCCGCGAGCTCGCCCACTTGGCGTCGGCGATCTCGTCGCCGGCGATGGTCACCGTGCGGAGCAGCGCCCAGAAGAACGCGAGATAACCGAGCGCGCGCAGCGATCGCTGGACGAGGTCCTCGGCGCGCAGCGTCAGCCCCAGGTACGGGAGCAGCAACCAGAAGAGGACGAGCGCCCATCCCATCGTGGCGGGACGGCGGAGCCGCTGCAGCAAGCGCGCTCCCCACGGACGCTGCGAGAGAACGCGCCGCGCGACGACGCTGCACAGCAACATGAGCAGGCGACCTGCGCCCAGGCACAGGAGCGCGAGCACCGGCAACGCGATCCATTGCCAGTAGTAGAGCCCCTTCGGACCTTGCACGAGCAACGGCGTCGGGAGGTGGTCGCGGATCCAGCTGCCTTGCAACGCAGCATGGAGGCCGTCGATCGCGACGAGCGTTCCTTGCGAGAAGACCCAGCGCGGCTCGTCCTCCGCGGAGTGCGACTCGTGACGCACGATGCGGATGGAGACGGGGTGGCCCTTCGCGTCGGTGATCTTGCCGAGCTCCTCGGTGCCCGCGGGAAGCGCGTCGTCCTTCTTGCCGAGGCTGGCCGGCGAGAGATGCTCGGCATCGATCCACAGGCGCTCTTGCAGGACGTCGTAGAGCTTGTGCGCGAGGTCAGCGGACCGCTTTTCGGCGCCGCGTGGCACGTCGAGGTAGTGCGCGGCCTCCTCGTAGCGGGCGCGATCGCACAGATCGAGGTAGCTGCGCATGCTCGCGCGAGGCGAGTCGGCGGCCTCTTCTTCGGGCTGCGCGCTGCTCGAGGCCGTGCTCGCAGCAAGCGCTACCGCACCGCCGCGCGTCTGCTGCGCGCGCGCCGAGGTCGCGCTTGCGAGGATGAGAAGCAGCGCAACCCATGCGAGCCATGCACGCGGCAGACGCGGCAAACACGCCAAACACGCCGAACGCGCCAAAGATGGCGAACGAGACAAGAGCGCGTGAACCGGGCTCATTCGCGAGAACTCTACCCCAAGGCCCTTCCCTAAGGCGCTCGCATCTCGGACGATGGGGAGGCCTTGCCTGAGCCGGTCATCCCCGTAACCCTCGACGCGTCGATGCTCGCCACGATGAGCGACGTCGAAGTCGCACGGACGTTGCGCATGAACCTCGCGTCGTTCGAGGACGTCGCGCAGACCATCGCGCAGAACCCGAATTCGACCATCGAGCCCGCGCACCGTGCGTCGTCGGACACGCAAGGACGTCGCGCGCTCGAGGGCCTCGGCGCACGACGCGACGATCGCGGCATCACGTCGGGCCTCGACATGGAGCGGACCATCGGCGAAGGCGGCATGGGCATCGTGCGCCTTGCCACGCAGCGCTCGCTCGGCCGCAAGGTCGCGGTGAAGACGCTGCGCCCCGACGTGAAGAGCGAAGCGGCGACGCTGCGCCTCCTTCGCGAAGCGTGGGTGACGGGAACGCTCGAGCATCCGAACATCGTTCCCGTCTACGACCTCGGTCTCGGCGAAGACGGCTCGCCCATCATCGTCCTGAAGCGCATCGAAGGCGTCGAGTGGGGCGAGGTCATGCAGGACGCCGCCGTCGCCAAGGAGCGCTACGGCGCGGCGGATCTGCTCGAGCACAACCTTCGCATCCTCGTGCAGCTCTGCAACGCGGTGAGCCTCGCGCATGCGCGCGGCGTGTTGCATCGCGATCTCAAGCCCGAGAACGTGATGATCGGCAGCTTCGGCGAGGTGTACCTCGTCGATTGGGGGATCGCGGTGAGCTTGCGGCCCGATCCGCTGGGCCGCCTGCCGCTCGCTGCCGAGCAGAGCGAGATGGCCGGAACGCCGTGTTACATGGCGCCGGAGATGCTCGGTGCGCTCGGCCAGCTCAGCGAGCGCACCGACGTGTACCTGCTCGGCGCAATCCTGCACGAGATCCTCACCAAGAAGCCGCCGCACAACGGCAGCTTCAAGCAGATCGTCGGATCGATCCTCATGTCGTCCTTCGTCTACGACGCGGACGCGCCGCGCGAGCTCGCCGAGATCGCGCAACGTGCGATGCAGCGCCAGCCCGACGATCGCTTTGCCTCCGCCGAGGAGCTGCGGCTCCGTCTCGAGTGGTACCTGCGCCACCGCGGCTCGCTCGCCATCTCCGAGGAAGCGAGCCGCCGTCTCGACGACATGCAGCGGCTCGTGGAGTCGGATGCATCCGCCGACTCGGTGCACGATCAGCTCTACCACCTGTTCACGGAGGTCCGATTCGGCTTCCGGCAGGCGTTGAAGGAGTCGCCCGACAACGAGACGGCGCGCCTCGGTCTGCGTCGCGCGATCGAGACCGTCGTTCGCTTCGAGCTCGATCGCGGCGCGGCGGAGGCAGCCGCGGGCGCGCTCGCCGAGCTGCAGGATCCGCCCGCGGACCTCGTCGCGCGCGTGAGTCAGGCGCTCGAGGCGCGCGCCGCCGAGAAGAAGAAGATGATGCGGCTCGAGCAGCTCGATGCTCAGCACGATCTGTCGACGGGACGACGCACACGCGTCACGGCCACGACCGTGCTCGGCGTCCTCTGGACGATCACACCGCAGATCGTGGGTCACCTCGAGCACCGCTATCCCGACTACCCCGACTGGGCGATGTACGCGTGGACGGGCGGCGTGACCTTCCTCGGCTGGCTCGTCGTCCTGTGGGGACGCGAGTCGCTCACGAAGACGGTCGTGAACCGTCGCATCCTGGCGACGGGCATGATCGCGTTCGCCGGGCAGCTCGCCCTCGAGGTGGGCGGCCACGTGCTCGGCATCCCGCGCGCCGGGATCACGACGCTGCACATGCTGGTGTGGGGCACGGCGTGCGCGCTGGCAGCGAGCGTCGAGCCGCGCTTCTGGTACTCGGTCGCGACGTTCTACGCCGCGTTCCTCCTCGCGTGCCGATGGCCGGAGCGACGCTGGGACCTGATGAGCCTCTCGACGGCGCTGCTCGTCTACACGTTCCTGCGTTCGTGGTGGAGACCGGCCGAGGACCGACCGCGAATCGTCATACGCCTGCAAGCCGAGCGACGTGCTCGCGAAAAAGACGCGAAGCGCAACGTCCGCTAGCTACGCATCCCGTGCATCGAAGCGCGGCGCACCCAGATCAGTGCAGCTTGCACGTGACGCGCGCGTGGAACGTCTGCGCGGGCGAGGCCGTGAACGTGAGGACCTCGATGTTGGTCGCGGACGCTACCTCGACGGCGGTCGGTTGCGGATTCACGTCCGTCGAAACGCTGCACGTCGCAGCCTTCGAGCAACCGTTCTTGAGCAGCACGATGTGGTTGTAGCCGTAGGGCACGTAGCGAGCCTCGGTCCCGACGCCGATGCACGCAGGTAGCGAAGAAGCGCCCGCATCGCTCTGCGCGCTCGCGCTCGTGCTCGCGACGACGACGCCGACGATGGCTGCCACGACGCTCGAAACGATGATGCGCGCGGGTCGCATGCACCCACAGTGCGCACTTCTCGACGTCACGGCAAGGCGTTCTGCGCCGCATCGTTGCGCGACTCGCGCGAGGCTTTGCGCAATCGCAGTCGCCTCAGCACGGATCCGGCCTACACGCGCGCACCAAACCACGGCCGAGACGAGCCTGGGACGACCTCTCGACGCTTCGTTTCGACATCTTTCGCATCCGAAACATGAAGCCCTTCTCCTCGTTCGCATCCATGTCGAAGCGGTTCGGGTCCTGCGCGTCGGCCGTCGCGCTCGCCGGTCTGCTCGCGTGCGGGAGCGAAGCGGGCCCCGTCGATCCCGGCCCCGTCGATCCGGGGTCGACCGGCGGCGCTCCACCCGCGGCGACGACGAGCACGGGCGGCGCACCCGGAGCTGCGCCCGCAACGCCGGCGCCCGAGCCCGCGAAGCTCGGCGCGCCGTATCCCATCGTGCTCATGCACGGCATGAGCGGCTTCGGTCAGCTCGGGCTCGGGCCGGTCACCATCACGTACTTCGACGGCGTCGTCGAGGATCTCACGAAGAAGGGCGAGTCCGTCTTCGTCACCATCGTCCCTCCGTACGACACGAGCGAGGCGCGCGCCGCCGCGCTCGCCACGCAGATCGACGACATCCTGAAGCGTACCGGCAAGGCGAAGGTGAACCTCGTCGGCCACAGCCAAGGCGGCATGGATGCGCGCGTCATCACCAGCCCGCAGGGCCTCGGCTACGGCGATCGCGTCGCTTCGGTGACGACGGTCGCGACCCCGCATGGTGGCAGCAAGGTGGCCGACGCGGTGCTCGGTCTCCTCCAGTACCTGCCTGCCGACGTCGTCGACTCGGTCACCGGCGATTTCCTGAAGCTCGTCGAGAAGACCGCGTTCGAGCTGCAGACCGACGCTCATCTCCGCCAGCAGGTCGTCGAGTTGAGCGAGCACTACATGAGCACGGTCTTCAATCCGAAGTACACGGACGCTCCGGGTGTCCTCTACATGAGCTACGCGGGTCGCACGAACCTGCGCACCGGTATCGGCATCTGTGACGACGGCAAGTACGACAACGACCCGCTCTCGGTCGACCTCACGCAAGCCGCGCTCGCGCCGCTCGCCATCTTCCTCGAGGAAGGGCAGTTCAAGGTCAACGACGGCCTCGTCACCGTCCAGAACGCGAAGTGGGGAACGTTCCAGCAGTGCGTTCCGGCCGATCACCTGAAGGAGGTCGGTCAGCTCGCGCCCGCCGCGGCGACCTTCGATCATCTCCAGCTTTTCCGCGACATCGTCGCGCGGGTTCGTCAGGCCGGCTACTGACTATACTGCTCCGCGATGCGCACACACATCGTGGCGGCCGGGATCCTCATCGAGGACGGCAAGGTCCTCCTCTCGCGACGCAAGCAGGGCTCGCATCTCGCTGGCATGTGGGAATTTCCCGGCGGAAAAGCCGAGGCCGGTGAGGATCCTCGCGCCGCGCTCCGGCGCGAGCTCGAAGAGGAGCTCGGCATCGCCACGCGCATCGGCGAGATCGTCGACGTCACGTTCCATCGCTACGACGATGCCGACAAGGCGGTGCTCCTCCTCTTCTTCGAGGTCGAACGGGAGCCGGGGTCGCCGGAACCCAGCGCCATCGACGTCGCCGAGGTGGCCTGGTGCAGCGCAGAGCGCCTCGATCCCGCCGCGTTTCCGCCCGCCGACGTGGCGGTGCTCGCGAAGGTCAGGCTACGTCTCGCCGCTGCTCGTGAGCCGCAGCGCTAGTTGCGCTTGGTCGGGTCGCCGTTGGCGCCGTTGAGAGCAACCGCCTGCTTCACGAAGCCCTCGATGGGCAGCGATTTCAGATCCGCAGCGCTCGTCATCTTGAGATGACGCATGCGATCGCCTTCGCCTTCGAGGTGGCCTTCGGGATCGTTCATCTCCGCGCCACGCCAGAAGCCGAACGACACGTGCTTCGCGGCGGGACGGAGCCACGCGAAGGGACCGTTGTGCTCCCACACCGGCTGTCCCCACTTCATCGCGAGCGTCGCGCCCGGCGCATGACGGGTGACCAGCGCGCGGATGATCGCGAGCGCATCGGCCTGCCACCCCGTGAGCTTCTTCGCCCACTCGTCGACGCTGGCGCCCTCGAGCGGGCTCACCCTCTTCGTCGTGCTGGGCTTCTTCGCGGTCGAGGCCTTCTTCTTCGCCCCCGCCTTCTTCTTCGCGGCCGTCCTCTTGGCGGCGGGCTTCTTGGCGGCGCTCTTCTTCGCGATGCTCTTCTTCGCGATGCTCTTCTTCTTCGTGGCCATGGTGGCGAGAGTAGAGGGACCGCGCGCAGGTTCAAGAGTCAGAGAACGATGGCGCCACCGTCCGACAGGTAGAGAGCGTCGACCAGCGCGGCGCGTCGATCGAGGACCGCGCGCTGGTTGATGTAGCCCTTGTCGGTGATCTCGCCGGCGTCGATGGACGGCGGCTCGTCGAGGACGGTCGCGCGCGCGACGCATGTGCTGTTTCCAGGTCGATCCGCGTTGAACGATGCGAGGCGACGCCGCAGCTCTGTCGCGAGCTCGGGATGTCGCTGGCCCTCTGCGCTCGGAAAGAGGAGGAGACCGATCTCGCTGCGATCGTGTCCCGTCACCACCGCGTCCTGCACGAGCGGTGCGCACGCTCCCACGACCGCGATACGCAGCTCGCCGACGTGGACCCACGTTCCGCTGGTGAGCTTGAAGTTCTCCGCGGTGCGACCGTCGAAGACCACGCCCTTCTCCGGCGCGGCTTCGTCGTCGAGGCGCCCTGCGTCGCCCATGGGGTAGAAGCCGCGGTCGTCGCGCGCGCTCGGCTCGATCGCGCCGCCCGCCGTCCAATAGCCGGGCGAGACCTGGGGGCCCTTCACGCGCATCTCGAGCTTGTCGCCGGCGCCGCCGCTCGGGACGAAGGCGAGCTCGCAGCCGGGCACCGGCAGACCGATGACACCGGCGCGATCGATCGCGAAGTGCACTTGCGTGACGAGCGGTGACGTCTCGGTGGACCCCCAAGCCGAGGTCATCGTCACCTTGGTGCCGCGCGTCTTCTTGCTCACCGCCTCGAGCCGCTCCCACGTCGGCTGCGAGAGCGCGGCCGCCGCATAGAAGACCATGTCGAGCTCGCCGAAGAACGTGGACGCGAGCGCGGGGTCCTCTTCGAGCTTCGCGACGAGCATGTCGAAGCCGCGCGGGACGTTGAAATACAGCGTCGGCGAGAGCTCGCGCAGGTTCTCGATGGTCTTGTCGAAGATGCCCGGCGCCGGCTTGCCTTCGTCGACGTAGAGCGTGCCGCCGTGCCAGAGCACCATGAAGAAGTTGTGATTGCCGCCGAACGTGTGGCTCCACGGAAGCCAGTCGACGACCACCGGCGGTCGGTCGGCGAGGAATGGCCACGTCGTCGCGATCGCTTGCTGGTTCGAGCACAGCATGCGCTGCGTGTTGACGACGCCCTTCGGTGAGCCGGTCGAGCCCGACGTGAAGAGGATCTTCGCGATGCTCGCGGGCCCGATGCTCGCGAACGCCGCGTCGACGTCGGGGAACGAGGTCGTCGTGCTCGATGCGACGTTCGTCACGTCAGCCGGCACGACGATGCGCGGAACGTCGAGACCGCTCATGCGCAGCGCTGCGATGGCGGCGTCGTAGGCCGGGCTCGCCGCCGCGTAGAGCGCTCCGGGCCCGAGGATCTTCGCGAGCGTCTTCAGCTTCGCGAAGTCCTTCGAGACCACGGAGTAAGCCGGAGAAACAGGGGCGACAGGCACTCCGACGTGCATGCCGGCGAGCGTGAGCAGCGCTTGATCGACGGCATTGCCCGACAGGATCAAGAGCGGTCGCGACGGGCCGAGGCCGCGCTCGAGGAGCTCGTGGGCGAGGGCGCGAACGGCGGCGAGCGCCTGCGCGTAGCTGACGGTTCGCCAGCCGCCCGACGCATCCCGCTCGGCGAGGAACGTTCGCGACGGAGCAGCCTTCGCCCAGTGCACGAGCATGTCACCGACGCAGCGGGCGACGTCGCCGAGCGGCACCGGCGAGCGCAGCACGAAGCCTCCTCCGGCGAGCGGCTCGCGAACGACGAGCGCAGGCGCAAAGCGCGGTGGACGGCGAGGTGAGTCGGCGGCGTTCACGACCGAGAGTCTAGCGAAGGATCGCTTCGGCGACCGCGTCGGCCGTGACCTTGGCGAGGAGGATGCCGTTGCGATGATGTCCCGTCGCGAGGAAGAGCCC
Source organism: Myxococcales bacterium (assembly GCA_034666145.1). Classification (GTDB taxonomy): domain Bacteria; phylum Myxococcota_A; class Polyangia; order Polyangiales; family Polyangiaceae; genus Labilithrix. The sequence continues at coordinate 10,354 of JAXDMI010000494.1, forward strand.
GGGGAGCGGCGACTGTCCGACGAGCGGCGCGCCCGTGGTCGATGCCACGCTCGGTCGGAAATTGCACCACGAGCGAACCACCTCGGCCTCGCCGAGACGAGGCATGACGGCGAGCGCTGCACCGAGGATGCCGTGCACGCCAGCGGCGGTGACCTCGCGACGATGCCCGACGTCTTCCATCGTGGAGCCGCAGATGACGCGTCCGTCTCCACGCGGCACGACGTACGAGTGGCCTTCGAACACGATCGTCGAGGCGCGCGGCGGTCGCTCCTCGAGGAGCACGAGCTGGCCGCGCACAGGACGCACGCGCGGCAGATCGTCGGGCACGCCCGGCACGAGCGACGACCAGCTGCCCGCGGCGAGGACCACCGCGTCGGCGCGCATGATCTCGCGCGGCGCCAGCGCGACGCCGATGCAGCGTCCACCTTCGCTCACGAGCGACGAGACCGTGGTGCCGCCGCGGATGACGACGCCTGCCTTCGACGCGGCGACGACCAGCGCGCGGAGCAGCTGTGGCGGATCCACCTGCGCGTCGTCGGGGTAGTAGGCAGCACCGGCGAGGTCCGTGCAGAGCTCGGGCTCGATCGAGCGCGCGCGCGCGCCGTCGACGAGCTCGGCGCGGAGGCCGGCGCCTCGTTGCGCGTCGACGTCTCCCTTCAGGCGCTCGAGATCCGAGTCGGTGCGCGCGAGCGCGAGGACGCCGGAGCGCCGATGCGCGATGTCGATGCCGGTCGTCTCGCGTAAGGCCACGGCCCACGCCGCGTAGGCATCGCGGGCGGCGACGAACTTCGCGAGCTCTGCCCCGTCGCGCGACTCGATCTGCGCGGCGAGCATCCCGGCGGCGGCGCTCGATGCTTCTGCGCCTGGAACCGCGCGCTCGAGCACGACGATGTCCCGCACGCCGCGATTCGCCAGCTCGAGAGCCGTCGCGCATCCCATCACGCCGCCGCCGACGATCACCACGCGCATCGCCTCCGGTCCCTACACCCCCGACGTCGAGGACGCGAGACGGACAGCCCGTCGAGGCGCTAATGTCTGGCCGCGATGCGCGGCCTCGTCCTCACGGTCACGCTCGCTCTCGTGCTGCTCACGGCGCGCGGCGCCCAGGCCTTCTGCGGCTTCTACGTCAGCGGCGCGGACACGAAGCTGTTCGCCAACGCCTCGCAGGTCGTGCTGATGCGCGAGGGCACGCGCACCGTGCTCTCGATGCAGAACGACTACCAGGGCCCGCCCGAGAGCTTCGCGATGGTGGTGCCGGTCCCGGTCGTGCTCCAGAAGGAGAACGTCAAGACGCTGCCGCGCGAGATCTTCACGCGCATCGATCGGCTCGATGCACCGCGGCTCGTCGAGTACTGGGAGCGCGATCCGTGCGCGCCGGTGTATCCGCGAATGAGCGCTGCCGAGACGAAGTCGCGACTCGGGGGCATGCCGGCTGCCGCACCGGGCGCGCAGGCCAAGGACCTCGGCGTCACCATCGAAGCGCAGTTCACGGTCGGCGAATACGACATCGTCGTGCTCGGCGCGAAGGACTCGTCAGGCCTCGACACGTGGCTCCGTCACGAGGGCTACAAGATCCCCGAGGGCAGCGAGCCGTTCTTGCGTCCTTATGTGGCGAACGGCAGCAAGTTCTTCGTGGCGAAGGTCGACGTCACGAAGGTGAAGATGCTCGGCGACGACAAGAAGACCGCCACGTTGTCGCCGCTGCGCTTCCACTACGACGCGCCGGAGCTGGCGCTCCCGATCCGCCTCGGCCGCGTGAACTCGGCGGGCACGCAGGACCTCATCGTGCACGTGCTCGGCCACGTCAAGCGATACGAGGACGCGAACTATCCCACCGACACGATCCCCACGAACCTCGACGTCGCGGAGA
>JAXDMI010000495.1:0-13851 GCA_034666145.1 Myxococcales bacterium
CGAGCCCTCGTCCGGGGCTTTTGCGCGGCGCGAGTGAGCGGGTACAGTGCGCAGATGGTCGTTGCGATTCCGAAGCCGCGCGACCGGCTCTACTGGGCGTGTCAGCTCGTCGGCTTCGGGCTCTACGTCGCGGTCACGGCGTTCCAGGTCCGGCGGATGGGCGAGCCGCTGTCACGCGCGCTCGTCGAGCCGCTGCTCGCGGCGGCCATCGGCATCGGGAGCACGCATCTCCTGCGACGGCACGTTCGTGCGCGCCGGTGGCTGACGCTCGGCGCGGGCGCGCTCGCGCCACGCGTGATCCTCGCGAGCGTCGGCCTTGCCGTCGTGATGGTGGGCGGGCTCTCCGTCGTCGAGCTGGGCGTCTACCGAGATCCGCAGCCGTCGCCGATCGCGATGATGGTCTTCGCGACGATGCGTTGGACGCTCATCTTCCTCGTGTGGACGGCGCTCTACTTCGGCCTCGGCCTCGTGCGCCATCGTCAGGAGGTGGAGCTGTCGATCCTCCGCCTCGAGAAGGCGCAGAAGGCGGCGGAGCTGCGCGCATTGAAGGCGCAGCTCAATCCGCACTTCCTCTTCAACTCGCTGAACAGCATCCGCGCGCTCGTCGCCGACGAACCGAGTCGCGCGCAAGACGCCATCACCGAGCTCTCGCGCATGCTCCGCTACACGTTGCGCAGCGGCGAGGAGGACGTCGTCACCCTCGACCGCGAGCTCGCGACGGTGGATGATTACCTCGCCCTCGAATCGCTGCGCCTCGGCGAACGCCTGGAAATACGGCGCGAAATCGCATCCGACGCTCGACAAGCGACGCTCCCCGCGATGCTTCTCCTCACGCTGATCGAGAACGCCATCAAGCACGGGATCGCGCGCTTGCCCGCGGGCGGCACGCTCCTCCTGCGCGCGTCGATGGTGAACGGCAGCCTTCGTCTCGACGTCGAGCATCCGCGACCGGCGCAGGCGACCGAGCCGTTGCCGGACTCGAACGGCATCGGTCTGCCCAACGCCGCGGAGCGCTTGCGGCTCCTCTTCGGTGAGCACGCCACCGTCGCGCTGGATCTCTCCGAGGCGGGTCGCGCACGAGCGCACGTCGAGATCCCCGCTTGAAGACCCTCCTCGTCGACGACGAGCCGCTCGCGCGCCGGGAGCTGCGACGTCTCCTCGGGCCGTATCCGTGGATCGAGATCGTGGGCGAGGCTTCGCACGTCGACGAAGCGGAAGAGCGCATCCACGCGCTCGCGCCGGAGCTGCTCTTTCTCGACATCGAGATGCCCGGCGGCACCGGCTTCGATCTGCTCGCGCGTCTGGATCTCGCGCCGCGCGTCGTGTTCACGACGGCGCACGACGAGCATGCCGTGCGCGCGTTCGAGGTGGCGGCGCTCGATTACTTGTTGAAGCCGATCGAGCCGGAGCGCCTCGCCGCGGCGCTCGCGCGGCTGCCCGGCGGCGCTCGAGCCGCCTCGACGGCGCCGAGCGTCCCAGCCGCGCCGCTGCAGCAGCTCTTCGTCCGAGACGGCGCACGCTGTTGGTTCGTCCCGCTGCGCGACGTACGTCTCCTCGCGGCGGAAGGAAATTACGTGCGCGTCGTGTGGGGCACGGAGCAGCCGCTGCTCGGTCGCTCGCTCGTGGCGCTGGAGCAGCATCTCGATCCGCAGCGGTTTTTCCGGGCGAATCGGCACCAGATCGTCAACCTCGATCACGTCGACCAGGTCGAGATGGGCGCGGGCGGACGCCTCGTGATGGCGCTGCGTGGCGGTCCCGAGATCGAGCTCTCGCGCCGTCAGACGCGGATCTTCCGCGCGCGCATGGCGCCGCCCCCCGTGGTCGCCAAGAAGTCGCCTTCGGAGTAGCGCTAGCGACGAACGCGCTGCCGCGGGAACGCGCTCGGGCGTCGCTCGCGCGGAGCGGGCGTGGCGGGGAGCGCCTCGCGACGCATCGCCTCGATGGCGCTCGTGCTCTGGCCGCGCGCCGCGAGCACCAGCTCGGCGACATCGAGCGCGGGCAAGAACAGCTCGGTGCGCGCGAAGCGTCCGATCTTCCCGGCGAGGATGCGCGGCACCATGAACATGATCCGGCGGATCGCGTCGGCGATGCGACGCGGCATCGCGATGCGATCGATGACGGGATCGAGAAAATCGTTCACGGCGCCCATCAGGTCACGCATGCCGTGCGCGGCCTCTTCGAGCACGTCGTAGAAGAGCGCGGTCATGAGGACGACGTCGTCGAGCGCGCCGTTCTCCTTCGTCTTCTGATCGACGAGCGCCATCTTCTTGAAGAAGCGGATGCTGCCGCCGTCGGTGGCCTCGTCGTCGTCGAGGAACGCCGAGAGCTCGGGCATGAGGATGGCCATTGCCCCGATTTCCCACATGAGCCACATCGAGCGGTGCGAGCCGCCCATGCGCATCAGCCGCAGGATCTCTTCGAAGATGCGCGGTCGAGCGGCGCGCGCCAGCTCGGCGCGGCTGCCCACCATCGCGTCGTAGCAGTGCGGGTCGATGCCGAGATCGAGACGCGCCGCGAACTTGATGGCGCGGAGGATGCGGACCGGATCTTCGCGGAACCGGACCGCGGGCTCGCCGATGGTGCGGATGGTCCGGCGCTGGATGTCCGGCATGCCTCCGCACCAATCGAGCACCTGGCGGCGATCGAGATCGTAGAAGAGCGCGTTGATGGTGAAGTCGCGCCGCAGCGCGTCCTCGTGCGCTTCGCCGAAGACGTTGTCGCTGCGGATGAGGAGGTCGTCGTCCTCGTCGGACTCGCCCTCCGCGAGCAACGACGTGGGGTTGCGACGGAACGTGGCGACCTCGACGACCTTGCCGCCGCCGAAGAGCACGTGCGCGAGCCGGAAGCGGCGGCCGATGATGCGGCAGTTCCGGAAGAGCGAGCGAACGTCGTCGGGCCGCGCGCTCGTGGCGACGTCGAAGTCCTTGGGGCGACCGCTGAGGAGGAGGTCCCGAACGCAGCCGCCGACGAGATAGGCCTGGAAGCCGGCGCGCTCGAGACGACGAACGACCTTGGCGGCATCGGCGTCGATGGCGTCTTCGTCGAGCGGCGCGTCGTGACGCTGGAGGCCGGTCGCATCGTGACGCTCGACGCGTTCGCGCGCGTTTTCCCCGCGATCACCGCGGCGATCGCCCTGATCGCGATCCCTGCCGCTCTCGCGCTGGCCCCGCCCGCCCGCAGCTCCTGACGAGCCTGACGAGCCCGAGTCGCGCGAACCGCCGTGCGTGGCGTTATCGCGATCAACGGTGCCCACCTCCGGCTCGACTGTGAACGAGGGGAGCTCGGGAGGGGGCGGAAGGTGCGCCTCGTTTGGGTCGCGGGTCCGACGACGCATGCTATCTAAAGACTCGAAAGAACGAAGAAATCTGAGCGGTCGAACGGGAGTCCGAGCCATCGCGACTCTACCAGCACGGTCGATCGCCCGCAACGTGAGGGTGATAAGCTTTGTGAGATGCCTCCACCGGGGTTCAACGGCTTCCCGCCGCCGCCGCCAGGCCCCCAGCCGCCGTTACAGGCCGCAAAGCTGACGGATTTCAAGATGGCGGGGGCCCTCGGGTCCGGCACGACGGCCAAGGTCTACGAGGCGGTCCACATTTCGACCGGCCGCCAGGTGGCGATCAAGATCCTCGAGCCCTCCGAGTCGGGCGCCGAGATGCGGGAGCGGTTCGCCCGCGAGGCCGTGCTCCTCGCCGGCGTCGCCAGCAAGCACGTCGGCAACATCGTGGGGTTCGGCTTCGAGCGCGGCCAACCGTTCCTCGTCCTCGAGCGACTCCACGGCGAGACCCTCGACGCGAAGCTCCGGCGCGACGGTCCGGTCGCGCTGCCGCTCGCCGTTCGTTGGATCGAGCAGCTCCTCGTTGGCGTTCGCGACTGCCACGATCAACAGATCATCCACCGCGACATCAAGCCGTCGAACATCTTCCTCCACCAGGAAGGCTTCGAAGAGACGGTGAAGCTGATCGACTTCGGCGTGGCGCGCCTCCGCGAGATCACCGGCGACAGCGCGGGGCTCACGTCGACGAACCACCTCATCGGCAGCATGGGCTACATGGCGCCCGAGCAGTTCCGCAGCGCGAAGACGGTGGGCTTCACCGCTGACCTCTACGCGATCGGCGTCGTCATCTTCCGCACGCTCACCGGGCGTCTGCCGTTCGTGAGCCGCTCGCTCGAGGCCGTGATCAAGATGAAGGCCGAGCAGCCCGCGCCGGCGGTCTCGAGCATGCCGGGCATGCCGCGGAACGTGCTGCTCGACTGGTTCGTCACCAAGACGATGGCGCGCGATCCGAGCGATCGCTTCCAGAATGCGCGCGAGATGCTCGAGCACTGGTGGAACGTGATGGCGAGCCTCGACGAAGAGGACGCGACCGACGTGATGCGCGGGATTGGCCGCGTCGACGAGTCCTACGCCGGACCGTTGCGTCGGAGCATGCGCGACCCGATCGACGTCGACGTGGCGCCGCCGTCAGCCGTGCAGACCTTCGAGGTCGAGGAGGATCGCACCCTCCGCCGCATGGTTCCCGTGCCGGTGGCGTCGCCGCTGAACACCACGGCAACGTTCATCTCGCCGCCCTCGTCGATCGGAGCCGTCTCGTCCGGCGCCGACATGACGCTGCACGACGTCGCGCCGAACACCGAGCCCTCGCCGAGCCAACCGCGCCTTCCCGAGGACGATGCCGGCGACGAGTTCGACATGCCGACGCGCACCGATCAGAGCCTGCGGAAGCTCGTGGAGCAGGAGCTAGAGCTGCAACGAAAGCGTCGCGGCCCTCCGAAATAGAGGCAAAGAGCGCGCAGGACAGCTCGAAAAAGAGCGACGGAAAGCACAAGTACAAAGTGCGTTCACGGAACACGAAGCGCTCTTTGCCGCATGACCCTCAAGTTCCGTGCCGCAAGGCGTTGACGCCCCGTCTCGTGTGATTAGCTTGGCTCCGACTAACTCGGAGCACGGCTGGGAAATGCGATGGAGCGGCTTCGCTCGTCTGCAAGACCCCCGGCACGTGACTCGAACGCATTCCACTAGGACGCGCGTAGAGTCCGGAGGCAAGAAGGCTATGGCCAAGATTATCGGTATCGACCTCGGCACGACGAACAGCTGCGTTGCGATCATGGAGGGCCGTGAGCCCAAGGTCATCGTCAACGAAGAGGGCTCGCGCATCACCCCGAGCGTGGTGGCGTACGACGACAAGGGCGAGGTCCTCGTCGGTCAGATCGCCAAGCGGCAGGCGGTGACGAACCCGGAGAACACGATCTACAGCGCCAAGCGCTTCATCGGTCGTCGCTTCGAAGAGGTCGGCGAAGAGACGAAGCGGATGCCGTATCACACGGTCAAGGCCGACAACGGCGACACCTCGTTCGACGTCCGTGGCAAGAAGGTCAGCCCGCAGGAGGTCAGCGCGAAGATCCTCCAGAAGCTCAAGAAGGCGGCGGAGGACTATCTCGGCGAGAAGGTCACCGAGGCCGTCATCACGGTGCCCGCGTACTTCAACGACGCGCAGCGCCAGGCCACGAAGGACGCCGGCAAGATCGCAGGCCTCGAGGTCAAGCGCATCGTCAACGAGCCGACCGCGGCGGCGCTCGCTTACGGCCTCGACAAGAAGAAGGACGAGATCATCGCGGTCTACGACTTCGGCGGCGGCACGTTCGACATCTCGATCCTCGAGGTCGGTGACAACGTCGTGCAGGTCATCTCGACCAACGGCGACACGCACCTCGGCGGCGACGACGTCGACAACCTGATCATCGATTGGATGGCCGCCGAGTTCAAGAAGTCGCAAGGCATCGACCTCCAGAAGGACAAGATGGCCCTCCAGCGCCTCAAGGAGGCGGGCGAGAAGGCGAAGATCGAGCTCTCGAGCACGCAGGAGACGGCGATCAACCTGCCGTTCATCACGGTCGGTCCCGGCGGCCCGGTCCACCTCGACATGAAGCTCTCGCGCGCGAAGCTCGAGCAGATGATGTCGCCGCTCATCGAGCGCTCGATGGAGCCCGTCAAGAAGGCGCTTCAGGACGCGAAGAAGACCGCGAAGGACATCGCCGAGGTCGTCCTCGTCGGTGGCTCGACGCGCATCCCGCTCGTCAAGGACACGGTCAAGAAGTTCTTCGGCAAGGATCCGCACCAGGGCGTGAACCCCGACGAGGTCGTCGCGATCGGCGCCGCGGTCCAGGCCGGCGTGCTCTCCGGCGACGTCAAGGACATGGTCCTTCTCGACGTCACGCCGCTCTCGCTCGGTGTCGAGACGCTCGGCGGTGTCATGACCTTCATGATCCCGCGCAACACGACCATCCCGACGCAGAAGAAGGAGATCTTCTCGACGGCCACCGACAATCAGCCGTCGGTCGAGGTCGTCGTTCTCCAGGGCGAGCGCACCGAGGCGCGTTACAACAGGAAGCTCGGTAACTTCCATCTCGACGGCATCATGCCCGCCCCGCGCGGCGTGCCGAAGGTCGAGGTCGCGTTCGACATCGACGCGAACGGCATCCTCTCCGTCCACGCCAAGGACATGGCGACGGGCAAGGATCAGAAGATCACCGTCACCTCGAACTCGGGCCTCAACGAAGGCGAGATCGAGCGCATGGTGAAGGAAGCGGCCGAGCACGAGGCCGAGGACAAGGTCCGTCGCGAGGAGATCGAGCGTCGGAACAAGCTCGATAGCCTCTGCTACACGCTCGAGAAGATGATCTCCGAGAACAAGGAGAAGCTGCAGGCGGCGGACATCACGTCGCTCGAAGGCCTCATCAAGGACGGCCGCTCGGCGGTCGAGAAGCAGGACGACGCGCTGGTGAAGGACGCTCTCGACAAGCTCGAGAAGGAAGCCCATCGCCTCGCGGGGTCGATGTACCAGAACGCTGCGCCGGGCGGCGACGGCGGCGCCGGCGGAGCCAATGGCGGCCCGCCGGGCGACAGCGGCGGCGGTCCGGCGAGCGGCGGCGAGAAGAAGAAGGACGGCGGCGTCATCGACGCCGAGTTCGAAGAGTCCACCTAAGCTCGCGCCCGGGCCTCACCCCCCGTCCCCCTCTCCTGAAGCAGGAGAGGGGGAGCAGAATGAAGAGAGGGAGTTTGCCGCGAGGCAGCCTCCCTTTTTTCGTTCAGCGGCGGTGCTCGTCGCGGCGGTCTTCGTGTCGCTCGTAGCGACTTGGCGCACGACGCACGTACGTCTCGCGGTGACGGCGAAGCGGGGCGGGCTCCGAGTCGTAGTAGCGCCAGCGTCCACCCTCGCGCCAACCCCAGCGGTTACCGACGTAATAGACCGTCCGGCCCTCGTAGTACGTGTGCGGATACGCGTCGTATTCGACCACGGCGCCGGTCGTCTCGACATAAGCGGGCTCGCTCCGCGAATGCACGTAGCACCCGCTGAGCGCGACCACGGATACCAAACCGAACCAAGCTGAACGCATCGGGCTACCTCCGCTTGCAGTTGGAGCAAGCAGGGTGCCGCAGATCGTCCAGCTCAGCCGCCGGCGCCGTCCTCGCCCGCTTCGTCGTCGGCGAGCTCGTCCGTGTCGCCTTCGTCTTCGTCTTCGCCGTCGTCGTCTTTGTCGTCGAGCTCGTCGGCGGCGACCGCGTCGATGGCCGCTTGGAGCTCGTCGTCACTCGCGTGGAGCTCGACCACCTCGGGCTGCTCGACGATCCAATCCGCGAGCTCGGTGGGATCGTCGTTCTCGTTCAAGCGCGCCGCGAGCCGCGTCGCAAACGAGTGGCGCGCCCGCGACGTCGCGAGCTCGAGGAGCTTGCCGTCGATGAGCACATCGGTGAGCGAGAGACACCGCTCGGTCGTCCAGTCCACGTCGTTCGAAGGGCCGTCCACGACGCGGCAGACTAGCGAAAAGTTTCCAGTAAGCGACCTTTTTCACGAGCTTTTTCGCCGCGTCGCGGCTCAGAGCCCGCGCAGGTATTCGAGCAGGGCCGCGCGGTCCTTCGCGTCGAGCGCCAGGCCGAAGCGGTGTCCGGGCACTGCGCGATTCGGCGCGAGCAGCGCTTCGAGATCGTCGATCGCGCCGCTGGCGAACATCCGCCGGCGATCGCGGACGCTGCGCAGCGAAGGCACACGATAGCTCCCGGTGCCCCGATCGGGGCTGGTGCCCACCGTCGGATCGGTGCCGATGGCCGCGAGCGCGACGGGCGTACCGCTCGCCGCTTCGCCCTGGTGACAGCTCCCGCACTCGCGCGCGAAGACGACGGCCCCGTCGCCGGTGGGCAGGGGCGTCGTCGGCGCGAGCGAAAGCAAGTACACCGCGAGCGCGGCCGCGATCTTCCGCGGAGGTCGCACGACCTCGGAGTGGCTCGTGATGATGAGCGTCTCGATGCGCACCGCGAGCGCCAGCGGATCGTTGTGGAGCGTCGCCGCGTGATGGAGGTTCTGCTGATACCGCACCGGTCGCAGGTCGGTGATGGTGACGGGGTTGTCGATGCCGTCGGGCGTCACGTCGACGCGACCGCGTCCCCATCCGGGCATCGTTCGGAGCTCACCGTTCGTCTCGCCGGTGAGCACGTTGACGCTGTCGCTGTCGTACGTGCGCGCGGCGTCGAGATCGGGGTTGTTGCGGCCGGGCACGAGACGTTCGCCGACCTTCGACGCATGGCACGTCGCGCACGTGAACGCGGCACGCACGAGGCCGCGCGGAAGCGCCACCCACACCGCGCCGAAGCGACCTTCGTGATCCCAGATGCCGCCGTGATCCGCGGAGGCGAGCGCGCCGAGCATCGCGTCCGAAGGCTGGAGCGGGTAACGGAAGAACGCGCGCTCGCCGAGCGCCGTCAGCTCCTCGAGGCTCCATCCGATGTTGTCCGGCGAGAGCGACGTCCACGACGGATCGCCGAACGCGGGCGCTGGTGCCGGTACGCCGCCTGCGCCCACGAGCATCGGAGCCGTCGGCGGATCGAACTCGGTGAGCCGTCCCCAATGGCGCTCGTCGTACCGCGCCAGGCGGAGCGCCGAGTACCCGTTCTCGTGATTGACGATGCTGTTCTCGAGCGCGTGTCGACCGACGGCGAGGTCGTTCGTGTACGCGTGCATCGAGCCCGCGAGATCGGTGGGGATCGTCGCCAGGCGATTCGTCGGGCTCCCGCACGCGGACGCGAGCGCGCCGACGGCGCCGATCGCGATGGACGCGACGAGCGCGAAGGAGGCCGAACGAACCCGGGCTGCAACGAAAAGGAGGGACATGGCGAGGCGCGAAGCCCTCGCAAAATAGCTATTTTCTGGGCGATCGCGAGCCTGGCCGCGATGCCGTCGTTCAGGCAGCGACGATCTTCGCCGAGGAAGGCGCCGGCGGCGGTGTCGTGATCACCTTGCAGGGCGCGGTCTTGACGACGTTCGCGGCGACGTGCCCGCTGTCCGGACCACGGTTGCCCTCGTTGTTGCCCTGCCCTTCGACGCCCATCACCACCATGTCGAAGCGTTCGCGCTCGAGGATCTCGAGGATCACCCGCGAGGGCTCGTCGCCGAACTCGAGGCGCCCGCAAATGCGCGTCGTGTGATCCGATTCGGCCGCGCTGAGGAGCTCTTCCATCGCGATGCCCTGCGGCGTGTCCGCGAAGATGGAGCTACCGCGCTCGGCGTTGGGCTCGTCGACCGCCCAGACGTAGAGGACCTCCACCTCGGCGCCGTTCTCGTCCGCGATCGTCAGCGCGTGGCGCAGCGCTGCGTCGGAGCACGGGCTGAAGTCGATCGGCACGAGGATCTTGCGCGTCATGGTTGTGGCCTCCCCATCAATGAACGATCCGCTCAGGCGCTGACGAGACCCTTGCGGGCGGCTCGGTGCTCGTCGAGGCGGATCACGCCGGAGATGCACGGAACCTCGATGACGTCGATGCGATCTCGTCCGCGCGATTTCGCGGTGTAGAGCGCGCGATCGGCAGCCTCGAAAAGCAAGTCCGCTGTCGCGGCGTCGGACGAACGACCCACAGCGGGAACGGCGTCGAGATCGGCAACGCCGATGGAGACGCAAACGAGCGAAGCGAGCGGAGCACCGAGGAGCGCGCGCCGTCGCGCGAGCTCGGAACGAATGCGCTGGGCGACCACCTTGGCCTCCGAGACGCGGGTACGCGGAAGCAGGAGCGCGAACTCGTCGCCACCGAACCGCGCCGCGACGTCGCGAGACCGACACGTGTCACGGAGTACTTCGGCCACGAGCGCGAGCGCACGGTCGCCACAACCGTGACCATGCGCATCGTTCAGGAGCTTGAGGTTGTCGACGTCGACCATCAATACCGACAGCGGCATACGCGATCGAAGTGCGCGGTCGACCTCTTGCCGGAGCGAGGCTTCCCAGTGACGGCGGTTGCCCACGCCGGTCATCGCATCCTCGCGGTTGGTGCGCTCGAGGGCGTCGACGAGACGTCCTACGCGCGTGCCGATTCCCACGAGCAGCGCCGCGCCGACGACGAACGTCGCGACGTGCGCGCCGATCGGCGACCAGCGCGCGAGGATGGATGCTGCGAGAGCAACGGCCAACGCGACGGCGAGGCCACCCGCAGCAAAGCGCACGCGTGCCGACGCCACGAGGCGAGCACACACGAGCCATGCGCTGCGACCTGCGCTGTTCCCCACCCCAGCCGTATCAACTGCCATGCAGGCCCGACATCATGAGAAGCGCATGCCAGGACGTAAATCCCGTTGATCGGCGCGTGCTTGCTACCGAACGGTGACGAGAGCCAGGGTGGGAGTTACCGCATGGTGCCGAGACGCGGGCGTGAGTCGCATCGATCGCTGGCCGCAGCTCGTCGGAGCGCGCGACCAGCTGACGAGCTGCTCGCATGCTTCGTGCTCGGTGATCGGCGATCGATCGACATGCGACAACCGCCCGCGTGGTCAGCACGGGGGCATCGGGTACTTTTTCGTAAGACGCTTCCGGCGAGCATCACCGAGAGGGCGAGGACAGCACCGAGATGATGGCCGGACGATTGGCAAGACCGAGGGGACGGGAGACGTCCCAGCGACACTCGGTGCCGCTCGACATCCTCGTCGTGGACGACGACCAGGCGACGCGTCTGAGCCTTGCGTATGCGCTGACCGATGCCGGTCACAAGGTCACCGAGGCATGTGACGGCGAGGAGGCCATCGCCCTCGTTGCGGAGCGCATCTTCGACGTCGCGATCCTCGACGTGCGGCTGCCGAAGGTCGATGGGCTGACCATCTTCCGCCGGCTGCGTCAGAAGTCGCCGAGCACGTCGGTCATCCTGATGACCGCATTCGCGACCGTGCCCGATGCCGTCGCCTCGCTGCGTGACGGCGCCTACGACTACGTCACGAAGCCGTTCGATCCCGAGGAGTTCTCGCTGCGCGTGATCGGCCACATCGCCGAGCATCGCGCGCTGCGCCAGGAGCTCGAGGAGGCGCGCAAGCTCGTGGCGAGCCGCGACGCCGGCTCGCCGATCATCGGGCACACGCCGCTGATGCAACAGCTCATCGAGCGCATCAACACCGTCGCGCAGAGCGATGCGCCCGTGCTCATCCGCGGTGAGAGCGGCACCGGCAAGGAGCTCGTCGCGCACACGCTTCACGCGCGGAGCCCGCGCAAGAACGCCGCCTTCGTTGCGGTCAACTGCGCGGCGTTCCCCGAGACGCTGATCGAAGCCGAGCTGTTCGGCCACGAGCGTGGCGCCTTCACCGGCGCGGTGCGGAAACGCGAAGGCCGCTTCAAAGCAGCCGACGGCGGGACGCTGCTGCTCGACGAGGTAGCCGAGATCCCGTTGCCCGTGCAGGCGAAGCTCCTGCGTGTCCTCGAGGACGGCGTCATTCAGCCGCTCGGAACGAACGACTCGGTGCCCGTGAACGTGCGCATCGTGTCGGCCACGCATCGCGATCTGAAGGACCTCATCGCGCAGGGCAAATTCCGGGAAGACCTGTATTTCCGGATCAACGTGCTCGATCTCAACATCCCCGCGCTGCGCGAGCGACGCGCGGACATGCCGCTGCTCATGGCGCACTTCCTCCGGCGCTTCTATCCGGGGCGCGTGCCGCCGGGCATCGCGCCTCGCGCGTGGGCGGCGCTCATGGAGTACCCGTTCCCGGGCAACGTGCGCGAGTTCGCGCATGCCATCGAGCGCGCGGTCGTGCTCGCGCATGGAAGCGAGATCGATCTCGAGCATCTCCCGTCGGACATCGCGGGCTCCGCCGTACCGTCGTCACCGACCGAAGCGAACTTCCGACCGCTCGGCGTCGCCGCGAAGGAGTTCGAGAAGCAGTACATCCAGCGCGCGCTACGTCTCGCGAGCGGCGGCAAGGGTCACGCAGCAGAGCTCCTCGGCATCTCGCGAAAGAACCTGTGGGAGAAGATGAAGCTCCACGGCATCGGCGACGGCGACGGGCAAGCGCACTGAGTCACCGCCGCGTCACTCGGCGTGCGGGCCGCTCTTCGGTGCGCAGAGCGTGAACGTGGTCTCGACGTCGGGACGTGAGTCGACCGCGAGTCGCCCGCCGTGTGCCGCGAGGAAGCCGCGCGTGATGGCGAGGCCGAAGCCGGCGCCGACACGGCTCGCGCGCTTCGCGTGCCAGTGGCGATCGTAGAGATTGCGTCGAACCTGAGGCGTGAGGCCGGGGCCGCGATCGGTGACCGCGAAGCACACGTCGTTGCCTTCGAGCGCGACCGAGAGCGAGACGGTGCTTCCGGCGGGCGCGAGCTTCACGGCATTCTCGATGACGTGCCCGATGGAGCGCAGCAGGCGATCGCGATCGCACGTCATGGTGACGTGCTCCTCGGGCTTGCGCAGCTCGATGGCGACGGAACGAGCGGCCGCCGTCTCGGCGATCGCGGCGGCGGCGATCTCGAGCATCTCGCCGGCGTCGTGCAGACCGAGGCGCAGCGAGACCGAGTCGGCCTCGATCTCCGAGAGGTCTGCGAAGTTGCGGATGAGGCGCTCCATCTGCGAGCACGACCGGAGCATCGCCTCGAGGATCTTCACGGAGCGCGCGCTGGCGTCGTCGCGCTGCGTGGTCTGGAGCACGAAGTTCGCGCCCATGGTGACGGCGGCGAGCGGCGCGCGGAGGTCGTGGCAGATCGCAGAGAGCAGCGGATCGCGACCGCGCTTCTGGCGCGAGGACGCGGGCGCGGCGTCTTCCTTGGGGACCGATTTCGCAGCGGGCTTCGTGGGTGCTGCTGGACCCCGAGCGGCGCGAACCCGACCTCGCTTGGACCCGCTGCCCTCCGCTCGCGAAGCAGTACCCATGTTAATTCCCTCAACGTACGGCGGTATCCGGAGATGTCGATGCGCCGGAACGACGCACGCCGCGGCGCGAGCCCGCGGCCCGCGGACCAGGTCATGCTCGCGGAACGCCTGAAAAACCGCAGGAAACCCACGTGCCTTGTGTGCCCCCGCGACCTTCGGTATGAACGCTGCTCGTGTTTTTGCGCCCGTAGCTCAGCTGGATAGAGCGACGGCCTCCGGAGCCGTAGGTCAGAGGTTCGAATCCTCTCGGGCGTGCTGAGATTGCAGGGGTTGCGCGAGCGACCGGCGGGGAGCGACGCTCAGCGCGCCAGGCCGGCGTCCGTTCCGCGTCGCGCGAAGAGCAACCCGGCGACGCCGACAGCGATGGCGAGCAGCAACATCGCGGGCTCGGCCTTCGCGAAGGCGCGCCAGAACGACCAGATCGCCACGAGCGCGCACGTCACGGCGGCGAGCGCGTGACGAGAACGAAGCCCTGCGTGCGGCGCTCGCCGCGAAGGACGACGAGATCGCCCGCCTGCGGCGCGCGCAGGAAGCGCCGGTGTTCACGCCGCACGCCCCGAATGAGCAGCTGCCGATCACCCAGACACGACGCGACCTGGAGCTCGAGGCCGAGCGCGAGCTGATCCGCCTCAGGAGCTCGATCCAGTCCGGTCAATCGAACCGTCGCGCGGCGGGCCCGACCT
>JAXDMI010000496.1:0-4735 GCA_034666145.1 Myxococcales bacterium
TCACACCGGCGGCGGTGGTGGCGGCAGCGGCGGAGCGCACGCGGCGCCGAAGCCGGCAGAGCGCGCACCGGAGCCGGCGCCCGCGTCACCGCCGGCGAACCGCTGAGCAGCGCCGATGCCGCGTCCCGCCACCGATCCCGCGCACGTCTTCCGAAAGCGCACCGTCGACGAGCTGACCATCGAGGACGAACGCTCGTTCCGTCACGTGGGGCTCTATGCCGATCTCAAAGAGGTGCTCAGGCGCGCGAAATACCCGTTCCGCGTGCTGCCCGAGGCGCTCGAAGGAAGAGCCGATCGCGCGCTCCTCTTGAACCTCACGTTCTGGGGAGCCGATGCCGGAGGCGACGTGCTCGAGAGCGACACGCTCCCCGCCGACGTCGTCGCGCACGCAGCGTGGCACCATCTCGCGGCGAGGGCGCTCCCGCACGAAGGCAAGCCGTCGGTAGCCGCGCTCTTCCTCGGTGAGGCCATCGCGAGCGCCTTCGACGTCTACCTCGTCGGACGCCTGCTCGGTCACGCGCCGGATTCGTCGTTCCTCGAGTCGCAAGTGCCGGCCATGGCCGACGCCACCGCGGCGGCGGGCCTCGACGAAGACGGCTTCGAATCGATGCTGGAATCCATCGCATCGGACCCGGAGCAGGCCTTTGCCGATCTACGCGAGCTGCTCTTCGATGCGACGTCGGCGCTCCATTCGTGCGGTGACGTCGACGCAGCCACTGCGGCGCTCGCCACCTTCGACGAGCATCGCTTCGGGTCGCTCCTCCATCGCTACGAGCTGTCGAACTGGGTGCTCTATGCCCGGGCCTACGGCGACGTTGCCGGAGACGAGCGCGCGCGCGCCGTCGACGTCTCGCTGCGGAGCGAGAAGGTGCCGCTCGAGTGGCTCGTGCGCGAATGGGTCAGCCCGGCCCTCCGCTGACGCCCGACGCCGACGCCGGTCCTGACGGGTGCGTGGCGACCTGCTTCACGGTGTCGAACAGGACGTCCAGCTCGACCGGCTTGCCGAGCCAACCTGCCGCGCCGATCTCTTCGGCCGGCTTCCGCGGATCCTCGGAGGCAGTCATGACCACGATCGGCGAGGGGTCGCCGCATTCGGTGCGATAGCGGCGCGCGAACTCCCAACCGTCCATCACCGGCATCTTCATGTCGAGCAGGATCACGTCGGGCCGCTCGTGGAGAACGGACTCGAGGCCCGCGCGGCCGTTCGCAGCGGCACGCACGATGTGCCCCTGCTCCTCGAGCATGAGGACGAGCAGCCCGCGCATGTCGGCATCGTCTTCGATCACCAGGACAGAGCTCATGGGCGCCTCTTTCATGGGTCACACCTCCAGACTGAAGCAGAACTTGCTGCCGTTCCCTTCCTCGCTGTCGAACCACATCGAGCCGCCGTGCTGGGCGATGACCTCACGGGCAATGTAGAGGCCGACACCCATTCCGCCGTAGTCGTGCGGCGTGTCGGTGTGCGCGCGATAGAAGCGCTCGAAGATCCGCGCCTGCTTGTCGCGCGGAATGCCGATGCCGTGGTCGCGCACGCAGATCGTCGCCTGGTGATCCCGCGCGGTCACCGTGATCTCGATGTCGCCGCCGCGCGGCGAATAGCGAACGGCGTTGTCGAGAAGAGTGTCGAGCACTTGCGTGAGGCGTACGCGATCGGCGAACACGACGACCGGCTCGCTGTCGATACGGACCTGGTGCTTCGACGGCGACGCCGACGCCGACGTGAGTTGGCGGACGACGACGTCGACGAGCTCCGCGATGTCGACCCGCTCGCGCCTGAGCTCGAGGCAGCCCATGAGGAGCTGCGAAACGCCGAGCAGATCGCCGACGAGCCGATCGATCCGCTTCGCGCCGCGATTGATGGCCTGGGTGCTGCCGCGCAGCGCAGGCGGCAGCTGGTCGGCGGAACGCAAAAGGAGGTCGGCGTAGCCTTTCATGATCGCCACCGGCGTCTTCAGCTCGTGAGCAGCGACGCGGATGAACTGATCGCGCATGGTATCGAGCTCGATCATGTCCGAGACGTCGCGCTCGACGGCGACCGCGCCGACGATCTCGTCGCTCGCGTTCCGGATGGGCGCGGCGTTGCAGCGCATGAAGACCTTGCGCCCGGTCTTCGCCGACCACGACGCGGCGTTGACCACCGTCTCGCCCGCGAGCGCGCGACCGATCGCGAGATCGCGTCCTCGCAGTCGCTCGCCGTCCATGCGGTGGTACTCGACGAGCGCCGCGTACTCGTCGAGCGTGCGTCCGATGACACAGGTCTTGTCCAGGCCGGAGAGCCGACCGGACGCCTCGTTGACGTGCGTGATCGCGCCGTGCGCGTCACACACGATGACGCTGTCGAGCATGCTGCCGTGGATGCCCTCGAGCTCGGCAGCCTGACGTTGTGCGACGCCGGCGAGCTGCTCGATGCGCCGGCGAGCCTGGACTTGCTCGCTGACGTCGACGATGAGCGCGAGGATTCTGTGGCCCGATGGTCCCGGCACGCGCAGGCACGTGCGCCAAAGGTAGACCTCGGCGTGCTCGCCTTCACGGTGCACGACGGACGGCTTCTCCAGATCGACCGAGTGATAGGGCTCACCGGTGGTGAGGACGTGCTGCAGCTGAGGCACGATCTCCTCCGCCGTCTCGGGCGCGACCTCGGTGAGCGGCCGTCCGACGCGGAGGCGCTTGCCGAGGATCTGCTCGTACATCGGGTTGACGAGCTCGTAGACGAGCTCCGGACCTCGCAGGAGAGCGATCCCGACCGGCGCATGATCGACGACGCCGTTGATCAGCTCGTGCTTCGCTGCGAGCGCGGCGATCAGGCGCTCGCGTTCGTTCTCGGCGCGCTTGCGAGCCGTGACATCGCGGAAGCTCCACACGCGACCGACCGTGCGTCCTCCGATGCGCTGCGGCAGCGAATGGCGCTCGTAGCAGCGACCGTCGATGAGCGCGAGAGAGTCATAGCTCTCGGCCGTCGAGTCGGCATAGAGCTCGCGCATGCGCCCGACGAATGCGGTCGGGTCCACGAGCTGGTCGAGCACGGAGGCGATCGCACGATCGTCGTCGCCCGAGGCCATGATCTCCCGCGGAATACGCCACATCTCGATGAAGCGCTCGTTGTACGTGGTGATGCGCCCCGTCTCGTCGACGACGAGGATGCCGTCGGCAGTCGCCTCGAGCGTCGCGCGCAGCATCGAGACCGTGCGGTCCAGCTCCCTCAAGATGCACTTCCGCTCCGAGATGTCGACGACCATGGCGAGGATCGTGGCCTCGCCCTCGTACCCGATCGGCCGAGCCGAGACCTCGACGTCGACGACGCGACCGTCGCGATGCAGGAGGCGCTCGGCGATCACGGGGACCTCGAGGTTGCGCTCCCGGAGCACGCGGATGCGCTCGCGCACCATCGCGCGATCCTCGGGATGCACGAACTCGAGGACCGAGCGCCCGGCGACCTCGTCGATGCTCTCGTAGCCGAGCATGTGGAGCAGCGCCGGGTTCGCATAGACGACCTTGTCGTTGCGGTGGAGGAGCACGCCGTCCGGAGAGTGCTCGACGAACGCGCGAAAGGTGAGCTCGTCACGCGCGTCGTCGTCGTCCAGTCCAGTGGCGAGCACCGTCGCCGGCTCCATGCGTCCTCCCCCCCGGGGGAAATCCTAGGTCGCGAAAATGGCCGTCGCCATAAGAACGCCGCTCATCAGAACCACGCCGGCTGAGCCTTCGCGTACGAGTCCTCGTTGCTGCGACAGAGCGCGCCGAGTGTTCCGACGCGCGGCAGCTCGTTGTTGATCCAGTACTGCGTTGCGGCGAGCTTGCCGTCGTAGAAGTCGCGATCGTCCGGCGACGGATCGCGCGCGAGGCCTTCCTTCGCAGCGGCGGCTTGCTCGACCCATTGCCAGCCGATCACGACGAGCGAGAGCATCTCCATGTAGTCGAAGCTGTGACGCATCATCGCTTCGACGTCGCCCTTCGCACCGAGCTCGCCGAGCTGCATCGTGACCTCGCCGACCGCGGTGACCGAGCCTTGCAGCCGCGTGAGCCACGCATCGGGAACCCCCGCGCTCTTCGCGCGACCGATGGTCGTCTGAATCGCGAGGACGAGCGCGCGCAGCGCGGTGCCTCCTCCGGCCACCACCTTTCGGCCGAGGAGATCGAGGCTCTGGATGCCGCTCGTGCCTTCGTGGAGCGTGTTGAGCTTTTGATCGCGCAGCCACGACTCGGGCATGTACTCGCTCGTGTAGCCGTACCCGCCGTGGATCTGGACGGCGAGCGCGTTGGACTCGAAGCCCTTCTCCGCGGGGAACGTCTTGGCGATGGGCGTCAGCAGATCGAGGAGGAGCCGCGCGCGCTCGCGCTCCTCGGGCGTCGTGGCGTGCTCGGAAAGATCCTGGAGACGCGCGGCCTCGACGACGAGACAGAGCCCTCCCTCCACGATGGCCTTCTGGCGGAGGAGCATGCGACGAACGTCGGCGTGCTCGATGATCGGCACCTGGGGCGCGGCGGGGTTCTTTGCACCGAAGGGCCGGCCCTGGGGGCGCGTCTTCGCGTACTCGAGCGACTCTTGATATGCGACGGCGGCGGTGGCCACGCCGTTGAGGCCCACCATGATGCGCGCCTCGTTCATCATCTGGAACATGTACGAGATGCCGCGATGCGGCTCGCCCACGAGCCAACCGTGGCAGTCGTCTTGCTCGCCGAAGTTGATGGCGAGGCTCGCGATGCCGCGCCAGCCGATCTTGTGGATCACACCCGCGAC
>JAXDMI010000497.1:0-10640 GCA_034666145.1 Myxococcales bacterium
AGATGGAGCTCTCCCCGTTCGATGCGCCCGAGCAGCGTCGGGAACCGCTTCACCATCCGCGCCGCCGTGATCCGACGGAACGCCGCGCCCTCGCTCATGCCGAGACGGCGCTGGCAGAAGTGGAACAACGACGTGCAAGCCGCACGCAGATCCAGACGTCGATCCTCCACCTCGATCAGATGCACGATCAACCGCGCCGTCAGCACGTGACCCTCCGCGCACAGCGTCGAGAGTCGAGACACGAGCGCGTCATCGGTGAGGCCGGTCAGATCGGTGCGGTGCATGTCACCTCTCTACCATCGTGATTTTCGACGCTCTGAGCGCCGCGCCTACGCATCGTCGCGGTCGCGATCACCTCGCGAGATCTCCCGCGCGCGAAACGCGCGCAGCACGCCACGAGGCGCCCGCACGACGTGCCGACGGCACGACTCGGTGCTCGGCGCACCGAAGCGCTGGAGAAGGCGTCAACATCAAAACGCCGGAAGGTTCGACAACGTGCTCGGACGCGACAACGCGTGTCGCGCACGGCCGGCAGTCGCCGCGCCTGGACATGTGAGGACCCGTGCTGCAAGCCGCGCGGCAGCCCGGGCCGCGACCCACCATGCGCGACGGCATCCGAATCGCGTCCGTGAACCCATCACATCGTCTGTGTCCGGCACTCGTTCCAGCGACGCCGGACACGATATTTGTGGAGCGTCGACGGTCGACGTATAGGCGCTGCTGAGCGGCCTCGTGACGATTGCAAGCGACCGCTAAATACAGCGCGCGGCATGTTGCGACGCCGGGATGCCCGAGTAACATCGCGCGATGCGAGTCGTCGGGTGGGCGCTGAGCCTCGTCTTGATTGCAGCGTGTGGTGACTTCACGAGCGGAGCGGACCCTGCGGCCAACGACTCGCATCCGCCTGGCGCGATCGACGGCGGCGGTGATGCCACCGAAGCGTCCGCGCTCGCCGGTGGGATCAAGGTCAGTCTCGTCGACGAGGGGTTCATCGTCCAAGGCTCGTCCTCGGCCGTGCGGATCAAGGTCGAACGTACGGGCTCGTTCGCAGGTCCGGTAAACCTCTCTTTCTCGGGCCTCCCCCCCAACGTTGCCGTCATGGCCGGCACCGCTGCGCCGTCGGACGTAGAAGCGAGCGTGGTCGTCACGGTCCCCGCAAGCTTGGCGCAGGGCAAGCTCACGGCGACGCTCGATGCGACGAGCGCCGATGGCACGATCGCAGTGTCACAAGCGGTCTCGCTGTACGTGCGCGGAAAGCCGGGCACTCTGGACCCGACGTTCGGCCAGGGCGGCGCCGTCGATATCGCCGACCCGGCGCTCTACGTTCAGCCGACGGCGATCGGCGTCGATGCTGGCGGTCGCGTTGTCGTCTCCCTCGCGGACGGCCATTCGAACGTTCTGCGGCTCACTCCCGCCGGTCTTCCTGACGGGTCGTTCGGGATGAACGGCGTCGCGCATGTCGACGACCTCAATCGGAACGTCGCGGCAATCGCGATCAGTGACCAGGGGCGGGTTGTCGTCGTCGACGCCGTCGCGCCGGGCAGTCGGATTGTTCGTCTCACATCGACAGGCGGTCTCGACACGTCGTTCGGCGTCATGGGAGAAATGCTGCCCGCGTATCCGGGCATCGCTTCCCATCTGCCGCGACGATGCGCGCTTCTTCCGGACGAGCGTCTACTGCTCGCGGAAGCGGCGGGCACGAACTGGCTCGTCGCCCTCTTCGATGTGAAGGGCGCTCTCGAGCCGACGTTCGGTGGCTCCGGCTACGTTACGCAGTCGTGGCCGCCGCCCGGCGCGTCTTCGCCTTCGAGCGAAATCTCGACGCTGACTCTGGAGCCCGGCGGCGGCATCTTCTTGGCCGGCGCGGCGCACTACGGTCCGAGTGGGGCACGTGCCGACGAGATGGCGCTTACGGAGCTCTCGACCACTGGCTCTCTCGTACAGGGAGCTCTGGGCGGCGGCACGCTGCGGGTCCCGTTGAGCGACGCGGCCCGCGCGGGCACGATACCTCTCGACGCACGCGCGCTTTCGGATGGTCGCTTTGCGCTCGCCGGCGCTTTCGCGTCCACGGTCACCGCTCGCCGCGTGAAGAGCGACGGCACGAAGGATTCCACGTTCGGCACGGACGGGGCGGTCGACCTCACTCCTTTTCCGGGCTCCAATGTCGACGGTCTTCGCTTCGCGGACGATGGCTCGTTCATACTCAGTGCCGTGAACGCAGGCGCTCTCGTTCTACGAAAGTTCGATGCCAAGGGAGGCGTCGACGTTGGGTTTGCAGCGGCAGGGTCGCTGACGCTGCCTGCGCGAGGAGTCAGCTTCATTGCCGACGTTCCGATGGTGCTCCAAGGACAGCGGGTCGTGATGGCGGCTCAGTACAACAAGG
Organism: Myxococcales bacterium; assembly: GCA_034666145.1. Taxonomy (GTDB): domain Bacteria; phylum Myxococcota_A; class Polyangia; order Polyangiales; family Polyangiaceae; genus Labilithrix. Next base: position 2,384 of record JAXDMI010000497.1, read on the forward strand.
CTGGCTCCGGCACCGGCGCCGTTCTCTTTCGCGTCTGGCTCTAAGAGCCTTCGTTCAACTTGCTCGCGCTCGGGTGCGTCGCGCCTCGGCGCAGCGCGGAGGCCGCGTCCGTCGGCTACTGCGTAGGATGCTCGAGAAGCTTCTCATACAGTGCGATCTGGCCCTCGAACTGCTGCATGACGTTCGGCAAGCGACCCGCTGCGGCAACCGCCGCAGCTCGGACCACATCGGCGTCGGAGGCGAGGCGTGTGAGCAGGCGCTCGGTCGCGTGCACACAGTCCTCGACGTCGAGCGACCGATACTGCTCGCCGGCGGCGGCCACATGCATCTCGGCGGCGCCGCCCTCGTCAGGCACCACCGTCGGCAGCCCACAGCTCATCGCCTCGGCGATGCTCAGCCCGAACGTCTCGAACGGACACCCGTGGACGAGCGCATCGGCGCTCGCGAGCATGCGTGCGAGCGCTTCGCGTCCCTTCACGAAGCCGGGCATGACGATGTCCGGCGAGCCGGCGGCGCGCGCGGCCATGCGCTCTCGCTCGGGCCCGTCGCCGATGAGCACGAGGATCATGTCGCGTCGCGGATCGCGCTCGCGCATCCGCAGGAACGCGTCGATCACGACGTCCCAGCGCTTCTCCACGGCGAAGCGTCCGACGCCGACGAGGATCACGGCGTCGTCGTGACGCGCGTCATGCGAAGCGAGCGCGAGCATCTCGCGGCGCGCTTCGTAGCTGCGCGCATCGGGCCGGAAGATCTCGCGCTCGATGCCGAACGGCACGCGCACGACGCGCGGCACACCGTGCGCGGTGAGCTTCGCCACCTGCCAGTCCGCAGCGACGAGCGTCGCGTCGCAGCGGCGCGCGATCGATCGCACGAGCCCCCAGAGCGGCTTCGTGCCGATGCCGATTCCGCGCGACCACACCCGACTGTCGAGCATCGGCAGGCCGCGCGCGAGACGACGCGTCACGTGCGCCTCGAGGACCCCCGCGTACGTATCGATGAAGTCCGAGTGCCACTGGAACGTCCGGACGCCGTAGTGGGCTCTCTTCGCCCGCATGACGCCCAGCGCAGCCAGGTAAGGGGAGTGGACCTCGAGGACATCGGGCCGCTCCCGCTCGACGATCTCCGCGATTTTGTCGAATCGCAGGAGCAGGTGGTACGTCGGATCATAGGGCGACGCGGGGCCGGCCACCCTGATCACGCGTGCGCTCCCTTCTGACCGTGCTAGACGGCCACCCGTTTCAGCTCGTTCCTCAGCCGCGTATTCCTCGTCGCGGGCCCCCGGGGCCACGACCACATGCTGGTGACCGAGTTGGCACAGAACGTGAGACTTGAGCCCCATATGGCTTCGAACCCCGCCGCCCCTTTCGGAATAGAATTCCGTCACGTCGAGGACCTTCACAAGTCTTCTCCCGCTGTCTCGGAGCGTGATCGCGCCGGTACCGCGAACCTGCTTACGCACCGCAATTCGCTTCCTCGATCCGCCTTTTCGGGCCGGGACGTCGCCGCCAACCAGCAGGGCGAAACTCCGTTCGCGGCCCTCTCGGCCCGCCACGGTCGCCCTCTCAAGGTGGCCATCCTCAGTGATTTCACACGAATCCCTTACGCCAACGGTGCAGCGTTTCAGACACGGTTCCTGTACCAAGAATTGCGTCGGTGTGGTCACCAAGTCACAGTCATCGGCCCTCACGACCCGGACGCGACGCCGGGTGAGCTGCCCCCCGGCACCATCGAGCTGCCCAGCATCCCGCTGAAGTCCTATCCCGGCGTGCACATCCCGATGCCGCTGGAAAAGTGGGTCTTCGACGCGAGCCGCTGGGATTTCGACCTCGTCTTCGCGCAGACGACCTCGTGCCTCCTCGAGTTCGGCGTGTGGCTCCGAAAAATGCGTGGAATTCCGCTTCTTTGCGTGAACACGACGCACCTCGCGGCCGCGTACGACGTGCTCCTGCCCGAGCGCCTCGCGAAGCTGGGTTGGGTCAACGCCGGCGTCGAGTTCGCCCTCAAGCGGCCGTACGAGAAGCTCTTCTCGAGCATCTACAACAACTCCGACGGCCTCGTGGTCCTCTCCGAGGGCCTCCGCTCGTACTGGCGAGAGCGCGGCGTCACCGCGCCCATCCACGTCATCCCGCGCGCGGTCCAGCCCGAGATCTTCGACAAGCCGCTGGGCTCCGATCCGTACGCGCACCTCGAGAGCTCGAGCGACATCGTGTGGCGCGGCTCACGTCTCCTCTGCGCCGGCCGTCACACGCGCGAGAAGTCGCAGGACCGCATCATCAAGATCTTCGCGCGCCACGTCGCGCCCGTCGATCGCGAGGCCACGCTGACGCTCCTCGGTGAGGGCCCGGACACGGAGCTCTACAAGCGCATCGCGAAGGAGGAAGGCGTCGCGCATCGCGTCTTCTTCCCCGGCGAGGTCCCGTTCACGCGCATGGCCGACTACTACGCGTACGCCGACGTCTTCATGCACGGCTCGCTCAGCGAGACGTACGGCAACGTCCTCGGCGAAGCGCTGTGGTGCGGAACGCCGACCGTCGCCTTTGCGGACGGCATGGGCGTCAGCGCTCAGATCAAGGACCGCATCAACGGCGTGCTCCTCTCGCCCGGCAACGGCGGCGGCGACGAAGAAGACGCGGACGCTTCGTTCGGTCGCGCGGTGCTCGACCTGCTCGGCGATCCCCAGGAGCGCGCGCGCATCGGCAAGGGCGCGTCGAAGGTCTCGCGCGAGCGCAACTCGCCCATCGCCGTCCAGACGCGCATGGCCGACGCCTTCCATCACGCGCAGGAGCACGCCGCTGCGTGCGGCGTGCGTCCCGCCATCGAAGGCCCGCGTGTCCTCCGCTGGATGACGACGCTGAAGCACTTCCGCACCTGGTCGGCCGTGAACGGCGGCGTGTACCTCGCGGGCTGCATCCGCCCGGCGCCCGAGAAGAGGCGCAAGAGCCAGCTGCATCCGCAGATCGGCCACTCCGCGTCGGGCACCCGCGTCGCCGGCGGCTAGTCCGCGAGCGCGAGACTCAGAAGCCGACGACGCACGCGCCCGTCGTGCACGCCGTCGTGTCGGCGTTGCGGAGGACGCCCGCGGCATGCGGGTCCGACGCGCACGCTGCGCTCGACGGGTCGACGTCGTAGCTCTGGCCGCCGCACGCGACCGTGACGTGACCGCCGGCGGCTTGCGAGAGCGTCGCGACGAGCTGGCCGCTCGCGTCGTTGAACGTGACCGTGCCGTCGGTGCCGTAGGACGTGTCATAGGTGCGCGAGGGGCAGCCGACGACGCTGCCCGTCGAGCCACCGAGGTCGACGCGCATCCTCGCGCCGTTCGCGTAGCAGTAGCTCGCGGTCACGCCGGGGTTTTCTTGCATAGTACATGCACCCTGGAGCGGCGGGCACATCGTCTTCAGCTGCGCGAGACACGGCGGCAGGCAGGTCGAGCCCGTCGCGGGCGGCGTCGTCGCCCCGCCGCTCGAGCCGCTCGAGCCCGTCGCCGGTGCCGTGCACTCGGCTGCGTCGTCGGCCTTGCACGCCGTGATGGGCGCATCGCACTCCGCGATCACGCAGTCGGTCGTCGTGCACGTGCTCTTCGTGAGGCACTGCAGGACCGCATCGTAGAGCGGCTTCGAGGCGGAGTCGGCGCGCGCTCCACACGCGTCGAGGCAGGCGTTGTCGTTGTCTGCACACGCGGCACCGCACCGCAACGTGCCCGCGCAGCTCAGCGCGCCGTTGGCCACGCAGCCCGTTCCGCCGCTGCTCGAACCTGGCGTGGCGCTCGTCCCGCCGTCGGCGCCCGGACGTGCACCGTTGCCTTGCGTCGCGCTCGAGCACGCAACGAGAGAGAGGAGGGAGACGACGACGGCGGCGGCAGCGATGCGGTTCATGACGAGGGCTTCTGCAGCGCGTATGCCGCCGTTTTTGCGGCGTTTCGTGGCCTCGCGGAGACGATTCATGTCATCCGGTCGGACGACGCCGGACCACAGCGCGCCTCGTGCTGCCGCTCCGATCGACGTCCGGACGAGCACGAAGCGCCACGCCCGTTCGGCGCTGCGCCAGATCGCGCACCGGTCCGTCGACGTGGCGCAACGAGGTGGCGCAAGGAGGTGGCGCAAACGAGCTCCGCGCCGGCCTGCGTCGGCGCACGTTGTGCGCGGATCGGCGTACGTCGCGAGCTTGCGTTCGCCTCCTCGAGAGAGGATCCTTCGTAGCTATGGGGAGCTTCACACCTCCCTCAATGAGCAGCCACCGCACCGCTCTAGCTCCTGGGGACCGTCTCGACCGTTACGAGCTGCTTTGCGTCCTCGCGCAAGGCGGTATGGGCACCGTCTGGCTTGCGCGCATGACCGGCAAGCTCGGGTTCGAGCGGCTCGTCGCCCTGAAGACGATCCTGCCCACGTACTCGAACGATCGCCAGTTCGGCGACATGTTCCTCGACGAGGCGAAGATTGCCGCGCAGATCGACCACGAGAACGTCGCGCGCATCCTCGAGATCGGCGAGGACCGGGGGCTCCTCTACTATGCGATGGAGCTCATCGACGGCGAGTCGCTGCGGAAGCTCTATCGCGACATCCGCGCGGCCAACACGACGTTTCCGATGGGCGTCGCGCTGCGCATCGTCGCCGACGCGTGCGGAGGTCTGCATGCGACCCACGAGCTCTACGGCGATGACGGCAACCCGCTCGGCGTCGTGCATCGTGACGTCTCCCCGCAGAACCTCCTCATCTCGATCCGCGGCACGACGAAGCTCATCGACTTCGGCGTCGCGAAGGCCAACGCACGGCGCAGCGAGGCGACCGAGGCCGGCACGCTGAAGGGAAAGATCGAGTACATGGCGCCCGAGCAGGCGCGCGCAGAGCCGCTCGATCGACGCGCCGACGTGTATGCGCTGGGCGCCGTCCTCTACGAGCTCCTCGCAGGACGACCCGTTCGCGACACAGACGAAGGACGGCAGCTCGCAGCCCTCCACGACCTGATGACCGGCGCTCCGTACGCGCCGCTCCCTCCGACCGTGCCCGATCTCGTGCGCGGCATCGTCGATCGCGCGCTCGCTCGCGATCCCATGCATCGCTTCGCGACCGCGGAGGAGCTCCGTCGGGCGCTCGAGCAAGCCATGCTCGCGACCGGGGAGACCGCGACCACCGACGACGTCGCCACCGTGCTCGCGCATTTCTCGCGCGAGCGAACGGCGAAGCGCAAGGACGCCATCGAGCGTGCGCTCCGTGCCGCGACGGACGGTCGTGTGAACGCCGCGACCATCGTCGCGCCGCTCTCGGCGCGCGCGGAGAGGGCGCATCCCGGCTTCGGAGCGGCGATGGGATCGGGCGCGCCCGACGGGCCGGGGTCGCATCCATCGCAAGCAGGCATTCCCGCGGCGGCAGCGTCGGGCCAGTACCTGCCAATCCCTCCGCCGTCCGCGATCGACACGCTGCAGACGGGGCCCTCGATGCGGACCATCGGTCCTGCGTCGATGAACGCGCACTCGATGCCGGGATCGTCGGCGGCGAAGATCTTCGCGGGTCTGCTCGTGCTCGGCCTCGTCGCGCTTCTCGGTGTCGTGGCGGGCGTCATCGTCACGCGCCACGGCGAGCGCGCGGCAGTCGTCGCCGCGTCACCGGGTTCGGCGAACAAAGCGACCGACCCGGGCACCACCGCCGCCCTCACGGGCGTTGCCGTTGCAGCGAACCCCGAAGCTCCGTCGGTTCCTCCCGTTGCCGTCGACCCGACGACGCCGCCAACCGGCATCGCGGACACCGGCGCGCCGGTCGCGGCTCGCATTACCAAGGACGCCGGCAGCACCGCATCGGCTGCCTCCGCGCGCAAGCCGACGGCAAAACCCGCCGGTAAATCCGGAGCCAAGCCGGGTGACGGCGACGAGTATGGGTTCTAGGGCACGGTCCAGGCTCGTCGCCGCGACCGCGATCGCGCTCACCGTTCTCGCGACTCGTGCCGGTGACGCGATGGCTGCGCCGAGCGCGGCGGAGCGCGAGACCGCACGGCGCTTGATGGACGAAGGCAAGGAGCGATCGCGTGTCGGCGACAAGGAGCGCGCGATCGAGGCGTACCAGAAGGCGCACGACATCATGAAGGTGCCGACCACCGGCATCGCGCTCGCGAAGGCGCAGCTCGCGGTCGGTCATCTCGTCGAGGCGCGCGACGTCGCGCTCGAGGTGGCCCGCATGCCGCGCGAGAACGGCGAGCCGACCATCTTCGAGAAGTCCCGCCGAGAAGCGAAGGAGCTCGAAGCGAGCATCAAGCCCCGCATCCCCACGGTGCGCATCATCGTGAAGGGCGGGCCCGCGACGCGCGTGAGCTTCGACGGCGGAGCCGTCGCGTCGCTCCTGCTCGGTGAGCCCGTGGCGATGAACCCCGGCAAGCACTCGATCATCGCCCGCAACGCCGACGGCGCAGAGCGACGCACCGAGGTGGAGCTCGCGGAGCGTGACGCCAAGGAGGTCGAGCTCACGTTGCCGGTGCCGACGCCGGCCCTCGTCGTCGCGCCCGTGCCCGAGCGACCGCGTAGCGCCGGCGAGACCGATCGCGGACGGACCACGGGCGCGAACGTGCTCGTCTTCGGAGGCGTCGCGCTCGCGGTGGTAGGGCTCGGGATCGGCGGCGTGACCGGCGCTCTCACGCTCTCGAAGGCGGGCGACGTGAAGACGCAATGCGCGAACGGCATCTGCGATCCCGCCGCGAAGACCGATCTCGACAGCGCCAATTCGCTCGCGACGATCTCGACGATCGGCTTCGCCGTCGGTGGCGCCGGCGCATTGTGCGTGGTCGTAGGCTTGCTCTTGCCGCGGTCCCGCGCGGAAACAGCGCTACAATCTCCGGAGAAGCGCGCAGCGGTCTGGATCGGTCCGGGCAGCATGGGCGTGCGAGGTTCGTTCTGATGTCCGACCACGCGAGCACGCCAGCGCGAACGCGCACGCCGAGAGGACAGCCGAGGCGCGTCGCGCGCGTTTGCCTTCTCGCCTTCTCGCTCGCCGCGCTCGCCGCGTGCGCGAAGGTGGCCGGCATCGACGCGCTCGAGATCGGCGAGTGCAAGGGCGGCGGCGCCTGCGTTGCAGAGGCGGGCACCGTCGACGATGCGGATGTCGGTCCCCTCGACGAAGCCGGCCCGACGCCGGACGGTAGCGAGCCGTTCGACGCCTCCGCGCTTCCGTGCCCGAGCATGCACGGGCCGACGATGGTGCGCGTCGGAACGCAGTCGATCAACTTCTGCATCGACAGCACCGAGGTCACGGTGGGGCAGTATCGCGACTTCACGATGGCGAAGGGCGCCGACGCCGGTGGGCAGCCGCCGGAGTGCGCGTGGAACCTGTCGTACACGGCGACCACCGGCGGCACCGACGAGATCCCGATCGGCGGCATCGACTGGTGTGACGCGCGCGCGTTCTGCCAGTGGTCCGGCAAGCGGCTGTGCGGAAAGCGCGTCGGGGGGAAGTTCGCAGGGCCCGTCGGCGTCGCCGACCTCGCCGACTTCAACACGCACGAGTGGTTGCTCGCGTGCTCGGACCTGGGACAGCTGCGCTATCCGTATGGCAGCATTCAGCAGCCCACTGCGTGCAACACCGGCGAGAACGACGCGGGCCGCACGCTTGCGGTGAAGTCGAAGCCGTCGTGTCAGGGCGGCTTCCCCGGCGTCTTCGACATGGTCGGCAACGTGTGGGAATGGTTCGACGGTCCGTGCCCAGCGCCCGACGCCGGCGCGGATGCAGGCGACGGAGGCCCCGCGAAGGCAGAGTGCTTCGTGAAGGGCGGGGGATTCCCGAACAGCGGTACGAACCTCGACTGCCGCGTCGACGGCCGCGGCGCCTCGCGCGACACGCGAGCCACCGAAATCGGCTTCCGCTGCTGCAGCGACTAGCGCCGGCTCATTTCTCGAGAGCCCGGAATTTTAGGGGTTCTGCGACGTTTTTCACCGGCATCGCACGCGATGCGCCGAACGCGAACGGATGGCCCGCAGGCAGCGCGGCGATGGCTTCTTCCATCACGAGGATCTCGTTGCGGCCGGCACAGCCCTGGAGACGCGCCGTGTTGTTCATGCCGCTCGAGAACCCCGTGAAGTTCGAGTTCGGGCCGAACGACCCGACGAACAGCGGCGCGAGATGGACGCCCGTCGACACCGCGAGGCCGTTCTCGCGCAGCGATTCGAACTGGATGCGCTTCGGGACCTCGTTGGTCATCGCCCGCACGTCGATCGCGCACTGGATGGCGCGCGCGAGCCGTTCGCCCGGCGTCTCCTCGTAGAAGGGCGGACCGAACAGCG
>JAXDMI010000498.1:0-7542 GCA_034666145.1 Myxococcales bacterium
GCGAGGTGCGCGCGCCGTGCCGGGCGGCGCATCTCCTATTCTTCTGCGCCTCGACACGCATTCGCCCCGCCTGCGTGGCGCGCGTGCTGAGTGTGCTCACGAGTATCGCCCAATCAACGCAGCGCGCTGAATTCCAATCCGAAGTGCATTCGTTGATTGGATATTAGGGCTAGCCGCTGGCGGAAGTGGACCTCGTGAGGCGACCGATACCCCAGGGTCTTCCGGGGCCGAAAGTTGAGGCTGTCCTCAAGAGCCTTCGTCGTCCAGCCGGGTAGCTTGTCGATGTTCGCGCCCTTCGGCACATACTGGCGGATGAGGCCATTCAAGTTCTCAATCGAGCCGCGCTGCCACGGTGAGCTTGGGTCCGTAAAGTAGATAGGTACGCCCATCTTCTTTTGCAGTTTGGCGTCACCCTGAAACTCGCTTCCGTTGTCGTTGGTAATGCTTTTGACAGCGTCGACGACGTCGGTGTCGAGCGCTTCGATGGTGGCTGGCGCGACGTGCTCCATGTCGACGTTCTGCACGCGGCGGATGCGGCTGTAGCGAGACTTTCTATCGACGATGGTCAGCAGCGCGGCGCCGCCTCGCTGGCCGAGGACGCAGTCGCGCTCCCAGTGTCCGAGCTCGGTCCGCTCGTTCGCCGCCACGCAGCGCTGGCGCAGCCAACCCTTCCTCAATCGCGTTTTCTCAGCCATCTTGCTCTTCTTGAAGCGGTGATGCTTGTAGCCGCCGAAGCGGAGACAATAGCGCAGCGCGCCCTGCGCTCGCGCGTCGCGGATGACGTGCTGATAAATCGTCTCGTGGCTCAGGCCTATTCCCATCTCGAGGCGCAGGCGGCCGCTGATCTGCTCGGGGCTCCAAGCAAGACGAAGCTTCCCTTCGACGAGGTCCTTGAGCCACCCGCGGATCTTGCGAGAGCGCTCGCCCTTCGCGACGCGACGCCGCCGCGCTGCCGCCTGCGCCCTGCTGGCGTCATACCGTGCGGCGACGCGGACGTTCCGGCGTAGCTCGCGGGAGATGGTGGACGCGTGCCGTCCGAGCCTCCTCCCGATGTCGACCTGCGTGAAGCCGAGCGCGTGAAGCGCCTGCACCTGATATCTCTCGTCGAGAGTTAGCTGTTGGTAGCTCATGGCTCCCTCTTCGTGGTTGTTGAGGAGTCTATGAGGGGCCGATGGCTAACTCTCTTTTGTGGGAGATAACGGAGGGACAGAGTCGAAGAAGCCAAAGAAGAGTGGAGTGCCGATAGGCAAGAAGAGCCGCCAGGTGTGCACTTCGGACCTGAACTTGGCGCGACCGTGCGGCACAGCTGGAATTCCTTCCCATCGTCGAGGCGCCGGTCCGTCCGGCCAAGCGGACGTGGGGCGGCGCTCGGCGCGGTGCCGGGAGGCCTCGCAAGGGGGCGAAGGAGCGGACCTTCGTTCCGCATCAGCGTCGGCCGGTGCACAAGAAGAGGCACCCCACGCACGTCACGCTGCGCGCGCGGAAGGGGCTGCCGAGTTTTCGCAGCCAGCGCGTTCACGACATGCTGCGCGGGATCCTCGAGCGGCAGCTACACCAGCGGCGGTATCGCCACGAATTCCAGGTCGTGCACTATTCGATTCAGTCGAATCATCTGCACGTCATCGTCGAATGCGAAGACACCCGAGCGATGCGCTCGGGTGTGAGCGGGCTCGTGATCGCATTCGCGAAGCGACTCAACAAGCTACTCCAGCGACTCACCGGCAAGGTGTGGAGCGACCGCTATCACTCGCGCGAGCTCACCACGCCGAGCGAAGTGCGGCGCGCGCTCGTCTACGTCCTGCAGAACGTGCGAAAGCACGGCTTCGACCTCCCCGGCGCGTGGCTCGATCCGCTCTCGACCGCGCACCGCTTCGACGGCTGGCTCGCGCCGACAGGCGCCGCGGACAACGCAAAGTACTTCCCTCCACGCGCACCGCGCACGTGGCTCCTCGGCGAAGGGTGGAGCACGCGCGGCGGCGGCCGCCTCTCACCAACGGAACGCCCAGCGTGACGCTGACCCCGCGCCATCGCCGGCGCGGCGAACGACAACATCCGCACGAGGTGACAGGACGCTCGAATGCGAGCGACGCGTGGCTCCCTTCGATGATCGCCCCAGGCCGCCTCAATCGAGCTTCTCGTCGTCCGGGATGTCGTCCTTGGGCTTCGGCTTGTCGGCGGGCTTCGGCTTCTCTGCCGGCTTCGGCTTCTCCGCGGGCTTCGGCATCTGCGCGGGCGCCGCCGGCTCGGGCCCCTCGCCCTTCTTCACGAACACGCGGCGCTCTCCGACGGCGAGCGGCACGATCTCGCGGCTCCCCAGGTCCCACTTCTTCTTCGCGATGGCGAGCTCGCGCAGCGCGTCGCCGGGCTCGTCGGTCGAGTTGACGAACGTGTCGTAGTGGATGGGCACCATGCGCTTCGCGCCGAGGTCGATGAAGGCCTGCACCGCCTCGCGCGGATCGGTGTGGAAGCGGCGCATCAGCGCGCGCGGCTCGATCGGACCGATCGGCAACAGCGCCACGTCGATGTCCGGATACCGCTGCGCGACGTCGACGAACAGCTTCTGGTCATAGGCGGTGTCGCCGCCGAAGTAGACCTTTAGGCCGTGGTACTCGATGACGTAACCGGTGAACGACTCCTTCATCCACGCATCGTCGATGCCGTAGCGATAGCCGACGTGATCGACGGGCACCGCCGTCACGCGCAGGCCGTCCTTCTCGTACGCCTGCCACGGACGGAGCTCGAGCACCGGGAACCCGAAATCGGTCAGGTACGTCACGCCGCCCGGCGGCATGAGCAGCATCCGCACCTTGCGCTCGATGATGTCGAGGCTGCCGAGCGACAGGTGATCGAAATGCATGTGCGAGATGAGCACCGCGTCGACGGGCGGCAGGTTCTCGGGGTCGAGCCCAGGCTCCACGAGTCGCTTCGAGACCTGCCCGACCGTGCTCGTGAACACGGGGTCGGTCAGCACCACCTTGTCGTCCATCTGCACGAGCGCCGACGCATGACCGATCCACAGCACGGCGAGCCGCGCGTTCTTGTCGATCGGATCCTTCAGCTTCGTGACCTTGCGCGGCGATTCGAAGAGCGAGGACGCCGCCCTCCCCGACGCGCGCATGATGCGACAGCCCGAGAGCGCGCCGCCTCCGAGAGCGAGGACGAGCGCAGTAGCAGCGACGGAGAGCGCGCGAGACCGCATCAGAAGTACCGGATGCGGAAGGTGCCGATCGCCGTCAACGGCCCATTTTCTGGGGCGATCGTGGCTTGCACGCCAAAGAGACCCCAGAGCACGTACGCGCCCACGTCGTACGCGACGCGCATCTTGTCGTCGTAGGCATAGGTCGACGTCCCGAGCGACACCGAGAGGTATTCGCCACGCTGCGCGATCGGGAAGTACGCGCGCACACCCGGTCGCAGGATGGCGCGATCGACGTTGCCCCAGAGGTACTCCGCAGTGCCGCTCAGCTCGATGGAGCCCGCGTGTCGCGCCAGTGGATCGACCACGAGCGTTCGCCAGCGCGAAGCGTGCCGATTCGTGCCCCAGGACCAGAGCAGCGGCGTCACCTGCCAGCGCAATCCGAACGCCGCATCGGTCTTCGGGTCCGTGGTGCCGGTCGCATTGGCCTCGTGGACGCGACCGACCGCGACCTCGGGGCTCGGAATGAGCTGCAGGACGAACCACGCCAGCGACGGATACGGCTGCGGGTTCGCATACGTGTACCCGCGATCCGGCGGCTCGAGCACGCGCGGCGAGGGCGGCGGGAACGGAACGTTGGGGTCGAGGGCCGGCTCGTCGGCGGCTGCCGTCGCCGGTGCCGCCATCGCGCACGCCGAGCTCACGAGCGCGACGACGATCCCACGTGCCGCGCCACGGCGCGGACACAACCACGGTCCACGGCTCACAGCGCGAGTGCCTCCCGCAGCCCTGCCGGTCCGAGCTGCTCGATGGCTTCGCGGCGCGCCACGAAGCGCTGCCACTTCTTGCCGACGCGGATGGCCTCGTCGGTGATGCGCGTGATGGTGAATCGGAGCGCGGCGAACACCGACTCGACGTAGAGGGCTTCGCGTTCGCTCTCCTCGAGCTCACGCACCTCGCGATATCCGGCGACGATGGCGCGCGCGACGTCGAAGTCGAATGCGTCGCGGAAGGACCACGAGAGGATCGTCACGGCGACGTCGTACGCGAACGGACCCTTGTGGGCGCTCTCGAAGTCGAGGAGCGCCGCGATCTTTCCGTCGTGCCACAGGACGTTGTCGCGGAAGAGATCGCCGTGCACGAGACCGCGCGGGAGATCGGCGCGTCGCTTGCGATCGAGACGGATGACGGCGTCGCGCAGCGGCTCGGCGAGGACGCGCGCGACCTGGTCCGTCGACTTCGCGACGCGGTCGCAGCGTGCCACGAGGTCATCGGCGCCGAAGCGACCGCCGCTCAGCGAGGTCGCGACGGGCTCCGCCGGACCGGCCAGGTGCATGCGCGCGAGCGCGCCGCCGACGTCGTGCGCCGCGGCGGGTGTGACGGCCTCGAGGCAGAGCATGTCACCGGCCACCCACGGGAAGAGCGCGGCGGGCTTCCCGACGAGGAGATGAACCATCGAGCCGTCGCGCGCCTGCACGGGCGCCGGCGTGGGGACGCCGGAGGCCGCGAGGTGCAGGAGGAGGCGCGCCTCGGCCTCTGCGCCGGCCTGCGCCTGCTCTTCGTAGATCCGAAGAAAGAAGCGGCCTTTGCCCATCTCGAGCGCGTAGCTCGTGTTGACGGTGCCCGCCTCGATGCCGGCCGCAGACCGTTTTTCGCCGAGGTCGTACGCCCCCAGAAGGGCGTCGAGGTCGGCATCGGAGGGGACGGTCAGGATCGCCATCGCAGGGGCGGACTATACAGGCACCCCGAGCGCTGGCCGCAGAACCTGCCACAGAACGCATGCGACCGGCGCCGACCCAAGCCCCAACCGTTCGGATTTCTAGAGCAACCTCCCAACGATTTGTGGACGGCGCGACGCCGACAATGGTATGGCCGGCACCAAGTGATTGTCCGGGTCGAGCCCTCGGGACCCTCCGCAGGCGCGGAGCGCGAACAAGATGCTCGGAGAGACCGGACTACCTTATGAGCCTGACGGAAATGGCAGCGACGAAGAAGCCTGCGAAGGGGAAAGCAGCTGAGGCGAAGGGCTCCAAGAGTGGAGCAAAGCCGGGCGCTGCGAATGGGAAGGCCGACAAGAGCGCTGCCGCGGAGGCACCGAAGCGAAAGCTCGGTCTCCGTGGCGCCGCCCCTTGGGCCGCACGCCACGCCGCGAAGCACGCGGCCGAGGCCCGTGCCCGAGCGGCCGAGCCGCCCTTGCCGGGCAGCGCGCGCGCGACGATTCGCACGCCGGTGATGGCAGAAGACATCAAGGCCAAGATCGGGGAGCTCCACAACTCGCTCCAGCAGATCAAGGGTCTCCGTAAGAACCTCGCGAAGGGGTTTTACGACATCGGCGTCGTCCTCAAGGACATCCAGGCCCGCCAGCTCTACCAGGCGAAGGGCTTCGGGACGTTCGAGGCCTTCCTCGAGCGCGAGACCGCGGAGCTCGGCAAGACCACGGCGCTGCGCCTCGTGCGCATCGCGGGTCTCTTCCTGAAGGAAGGCGCCCTCGAGCTCGGCATGGATCGCATCTTCATGGCGCTCATGTCGATCGAAGCGGGCGACGGCATCACGCCGGACGCGCGCCCGAGCGGCAAGATCCCGCCCCCGCCGCTGTCGTCGTCGGTGCTCCCGCTCAAGCCGCCGGGCCGCTGAGAGCAACGACAGAGAGTGAAACGGGCCCCAGGGTGATTCACCCTGGAGCCCGTTTGCTTTAACTAGTTCGTTCCTTCGGTCGCGCCCGCGGTGCACGTCGCTGCGCTGCGCGCGTGACCACGCGCATCGGTAGGAGGACAGCCCGTGCCGCGACCGAGCGCGGGACTGCCGGCCGCGACGAGCGCCGTCGGAACGGGCCCGCCGTGATCGCCGAGCGCGCCGACCGCGGGATCCGCGGACTCGTCGATGCCGGGCGCGCACAGCGCATCGACGCCGCCGCCGTTGCCGTGCGCCGTTGGCCACTGGACGTTTCCGCTGCCGCTGATGGTCCCGACCTGGCATTGCATCGGCGCGCCCGGGTTCTGCGCGGTATTCGCGTCGAACACCGTGTTCTGGATCGTGAGATTCGGCGACCCGTAGATGGCGGCGCCGAACATGTTGGGCGCATCGCAGACGTTCTTCGCGAACGTGCAATTGAGCAGTGTGCCGTCGCCACCGAACAACGCAAGCGTCGCTCCAACGCCGGCTGTCGAGTGATTGCCGTAGAAAGTCACGTTCGTGAAATCGAGCGTCGTGCCGTCGGCCTGGATCGCGCCGACGCCCTTGGCGGCGTTGCCCGTGAAGGTCGACGCGCTCACGGTGAGCGTGGAGTTGTGGAAGTAGAGCGCGCCGGCGCTGTCCGCGGTGTTGCTGTCGAAGACGCAGCGATCGATGAGCGTCGGCTGCTTGGCGTTGTCGGGTGTGCGACCGAGCGCGCCGCCGAGCGCGCCGACGCCCTTGTTGCCCGTGAAGACCACGCCGCAGAACGTGTGCTTGCCGTCGCTCCCGCCGTCGATGCCAACCGCGCCGCCGTTGCCGCCGCTGCCGACCTGGTGCTGGTTCGTCTTCGCGATCACCGAGCACTTCGTCGCGTCGTCGCTGTTGGCACCGAAGCCGAGCGCGGCATTGCCGTCGAAGCGTGAGTTGTACACGTCGAGATCGGAGTTGAGCGAGCCGATGGCGCCGCTGTTGGAGCCGGAATTCCCCACGAATGTCGAGCCGACGACGACCGCGTTCAGCGCGCCGGAGAGATAGATGGCCCCGCCGCCGACGTCCGGTCCGAGCTTCTCGGCTTCGTTGTTCGCGAACGTGGCGTCGATGACGCGGAGCACGCCGTCGCGCATGAAGAGCGCGCCGCCGGAGCCGTCGTAGAAGCCGCTCGAGCAGGGCAACGCCGCAGCCGTGTACGGATCGGTGCCGGCCACGTGACCGTGCGCGAGCGTGATGCGCTGCAACGTGAACGAGTGCGTGTTCTTCCGGAAGTCGAGGTGGTTGTACTCGAGGATCCGGACCTGTCCTCCGCCGTCGAGCGTGATCTGGTGAGCGCCGTCGAGGACGATGTCCTTGTCGGTCGGCAGCACGAGCGTCTTCGTGACCGTGATGGTCACCGGCGCTGCTCCACACGCGAACGTGACGACGCCGCCCGCCGTGAGCGCCGTCGCGAGCGCGGCCTCCGTGCACGACGCCGCCGTTCCCGTTCCGACGATGGTGGTCGGCGTCGTGACGTCGGCGGCTGCGATCGGTGCCGTGCAGACCGCCGCCGGCGGCGGGATCACCGCCGCGTCGACGTCGGCAGGGCGCCCGCTGTCAGCGCCGGTCTCGTCGCCGGTCGGTCCGTCGGCCAGGCCTCCGCCCTCCGGCGCTCCGTTGGCGACCGCGGGCGGCGCATCGCTCGACGAGCATGCCGCGACGACGACGACGGTAGCGAGCGACGCAAGAACGCCGAACGTGCG
>JAXDMI010000499.1:0-9136 GCA_034666145.1 Myxococcales bacterium
AGAGATAAATGCGCTCGACGTTCTCGTCGGGCCGAAGCAAGAACTCCCGCCGCGTGCAGCGCCGGCTGATGAGGTACGTCCGTCCCGGGATCACCTGGCGCGCGACCGTCATGGGAGCTCTCGGGAAGCGCTGACCATGCGCGCATCCAAAGCACGACGCGGACCAACGGCGCCCGCCTGCGATCTCGCGACGTTGCGTGCGGGTCGCCGTGGCCCGGACAGGGCGGCATCTGTCCTTGGCCACCCCGGCGCGCGCGAGCCCCGCGTTGAGCGCCGACCCCCCAGAACGAACTCAGGAGAGTCTCCTCTCCTAGGTCTCCTCGCAGGAGAGGTCTCCTCCTCAGGCAGAACGAACTCAGGAGAGGTCTCCTGGCAGAACGAACTCAGGAGAGGTCTCCTCCTCAGGAGAGGTCTCCTCAGGCAAAACGAACTCAGGAGAGGTCTCCTCAGGCAGAACGAACTCAGGAGAGGTCTCCTACGCCTTGGGCAGAACGAACTCAGGAGAGGTCTCCGCACGTCTCCTGTCTCCTCGCGGGCAGAACGAACTCAGGAGAGTCTCCGCCGGGCAGAACGAACTCAGGAGGGCCTCCACCCCGTCCGGGCAGAACGAACTCAGGAGGGGCCTCCTCGGGCAGAACGAACTCAGGAGGGGCCTCCACCTCGGGCAGAACGAACTCAGGAGGGGCCTCCACAGGAGGGGCCTCCACCACCTCGGGCAGAACGAACTCAGGAGGGGCCTCCACCCAGGAGGGCGCCTCAGGAGGGGCCTCCACCCAGGAGGGGCATCCACCTCGTGGTGCACGCGGCGGGCCGCCGCAAAAAGCGGTCAATACGGGCTCGCCGGCGGGCCGCAAGCGCAGTTCCGCCGCAGTGCGTGCCTGTCGCGCACGGGGCCTGGCCGTGAAACGCCGCGAAGACGCCTAGGTCATACCCCGCAGGGGGTATGACCTAGGCGGCTCCCGAGAGTCACTGAGGTGTACGGTCCATGCGCAGCGATTGGCGCGTAACCGAGACGGAGAGGTGGTCCTGACAAACCCGATGAGCGCAGAGGCGTCGCTCCTGTGCAGCGTTGGCGTCCGGTACTGTTCCATTCCGATCGCGCGCGTGATCGAGACGATGCGCCCGCTGCCCGTCGCGCCGATCCCCGGTGCGCCCGCGTTCGTGGACGGCCTCGCGATCGTGCGAGGGGTTCCGCTGCCGGTAGTGAGCATGCTCCGCCTCATGGATATGCAGGAGACGGAGGAGGCCGCCGACGCGACGTCCCGGCGGTTCGTCAGCGTGCGCGTCGGCGACCGCCGCGCCGTCCTCGCCGTCGACAGCGTGTTGGGCGTTCGCCACCTCCCGGCCTCCTCGACGCACGAGTTGCCGCCTCTGCTGCGCGGTGCCGCGGCGGGCATCGTCGCCCACGTCGGCGCGCTCGACGCTCAGCTCTTGCTCGTCTTGAACACCATCAGCCTCGTACCGGAATCGCTCTGGCGATCCGTCGGTTAGGAGAGCCCCTTGACGGTCGTGCTCGACGCACCGAACGTGGAGCGGTTTCGGAGGTTCCTCTCGAATCGCTTCGGGTTCCACCTCGACGAGACGAAATTCGCGATGCTCGCGGATCTGCTCCGTCGTCGAGTCGAAGCGAGCGGGAAATCGGCCGTGCAATTCCTCGACAGCCTGGAGGCGGTCGACGCGGGCGCCGACCTTCGCGCCATCGTGGCGGAGGTCACCGTCCCCGAGACGTACTTCTTCCGCAACATCGATCAGTTTCGCGCTTTCACGGACGTCGCCTTGGTCGAACGCCTGCGCGCGCGCGCCCCGTCGAAGCAGCTACGGCTCCTCTCCGCAGGCTGTGCGTCCGGCGAGGAGCCCTACTCCCTCGCGATCTCGATCCGACAGGCCGCGCTCGACCCTTCGTGGAACGTCTCGATTCTCGGCGTGGATCTGAACCAAGTCGTCCTCGAGAAGGCGGCGCGTGGTCGCTTCACACCGTGGGCACTCCGGGAGACGCCGGACGACGTGCGGCGACGATGGTTCCACGCCGACGGCGCCGACCTCGTCCTCGACGAGGAGATCCGAAGCGCGGTGAGGTTCGAGCAGCGCAACCTCGTCGACCGCGCCGCCGCTCCGTGGGCGCCAGGCTCCTTCGACGTGATCTTCTGGCGAAACGTGATGATGTATTTCACGCCGCAAGACGCGCAAGCCGTTCTCGCTCGCCTCACCCGCGCTCTCGCGCCGGGCGGTTATTTGTTCCTCGGCCATGCCGAGACGCTGCGCGGGATCTCGAACGACTTTCACCTCCGGCACACGCACGGCACCTTCTACTATCAGCGTAGGCTCGACGACGAGCCACGGCAGCTCCCTGCGCCGATCGACTGCTCCCTGGCCGGAAGCGCGGGTGTCGAGACGCTCTCCGCTGTCTTCGAAGCCGCAGACTCCTGGGTCGACACGATCCAGAAAGCGTCGCAGCGGATCGGGGTGCTCGCCGACGCGTCAGAGGTGTCGGCCGCTCCGGTCATGGCGGCGGGGCCTCCGATGGTCGCCTCCGCTCCGGTCGCCTCCGCTCCGGTCGCGTCCGCTCCGGTCGCCTCCG
Organism: Myxococcales bacterium; assembly: GCA_034666145.1. Taxonomy (GTDB): domain Bacteria; phylum Myxococcota_A; class Polyangia; order Polyangiales; family Polyangiaceae; genus Labilithrix. The sequence goes on from JAXDMI010000499.1 coordinate 2,579, forward strand.
CCCCTGCGTGGAATCTCGCACGCGTCCTCGCGTTGCTGGAGAAAGAGCAGTTCGCCGACGCACTCGGGCAGGTACGAGCGCTGCCGCCCGAATCGGCGCGCGATCCCCAAGTGCTTCTCCTTCGGGCGGCGCTCTTGACCCACAGTGGGCAGCTTGCCGAAGCCGAAGAGGCCTGCGCGGAGCTCCTTGCGGTCGACGAGCTCGATGCCGGAGCACACTACCTGCTCGCGCTCTGCAGAGAAGGAGCCGGCGATCGGCGCGCCGCGACCGATCACGATCAGATCGCCGCCTACCTCGATCCGGGTTTTGCGATGCCGCGCCTTCACCTCGGGCTGCTCTCTCGCCGCGCGAACAACCGTGAGAGTGCACGACACGATCTCGGACACGCGCTCGTTCTCCTTCAACGCGAAGACGCGTCCCGTCTCATGCTGTTCGGCGGCGGCTTCGGGAGAGAGGCACTCGTGGCGCTCTGTCGCGCAGAGCTCGTCGCCTGCGGAGGAACTCCATGACTTCCGGAAGGGCGGCCGAGCTGCGCGCCGCGTTCGATCAGTCGTTTGCCGAGCTCCCGAACGAGGCGATCGTCCACTTCGAGGATTTTCTCGCGATTCGCATCGGCGGCGATCCGTTCGCGATGCGACTGCGCGACGTCGCGGGCCTGTACGCGGACAGGGCGATCACGTCCGTGCCGAGCCCCGTCTCCGAGCTGGTCGGGGTCGCGGGATTTCGTGGCGGGCTCGTCCCCGTCTATGACCTTCGCGCGCTGCTCGGCTATCCGGTGAGCGAGCCAACGCGGTGGCTCGTCCTCGTCACGACGCAACTGGACCCGAGCGCGCCCGCGACGCCGGTTGCGCTCGCGTTCGACCACTTCGAAGGTCACCTCCGCGTGTCGCCCGATGCGATCACGGCGGGGGCCTCGGACGGTCGTTTCGCGTACGTGCGCGAGCTCGTGAGCGTCGAGGGCGGTCCGCGGCCGATCATGGATGTTGGTGCACTGCTCGAGGCCATCACCAAGCGCGTGAAGCGCGAGCAGAAGCACTCGTAAGGGAGCGTTGACATGTGGACGTTTGGAAAGAAGATTGCGGTCGGTTTTGCCGCCTCGTTCGTGCTGCTCGCGGCGATCGGCTTCGGTGCGTATCGGAGCATCGAATCGCTCACCCATACCAGCTACGCGGTCGCCCACACCCACGCGGTGCTCGAGCACATCGCCGCCTTGTTGGGAGCGATGGAGAATGCCGAGACGGGGCAGCGGGGGTTCGTGATCACCGGAGACGAAGCCTACCTGGAGCCGTATCAGCAGGGAGTCGGTGTGCTCGGCAAGGTCGTGCCGGAGCTCCGACAGCTCACGAGCGACAACCCCAATCAACAGAGACGCATGGACGAAGCAGAGCCTCTCATCGCGGGAAAGCTCGCAGAGATGAAACAACCCATCGAGGCACGCAGGACCCAGGGCCTGGAAGCGGCGCAGAAGCTCGTCCGGACGGGAGCAGGAAAGACGGTGATGGACGACCTCCGCCGCGTGCTCGACAAGATGGAGCAGGAGGAGCGGGAGCTCCTGAAAAAGCGGGCTGAGGATGTCGAGTCGGCGGCGAGCGGAGCGCGCTCGACCATTCTCATCGGCACGTTCGCCTCGCTCCTGCTCGTGACGGCGATCGGGTTCTTCCTCACGCGAACGTTGACGGGCCAGATTGCCTCCGCGGTTCGCGAGGTCGAGGGCTCGTCGACCGAGCTGCAGTCAGCGGCTACTCAGCAGGCCACGGGTGCGCGAGAGTCAGCCACGTCGATGAACGAGATCACCACGACGATAAGCGAGCTCCTAGCGACGTCTCGGCAGATCGCCGAGAGCGCGCGTCGCGTCGCTCAGATCGCCGAACAGACAGCGGCCGCGGCGCGGGCCGGCGACGGCACGGTGCAGAAGGCCAGCGAATCCATCTCTGGGATCCGACGCCAGGTGGATCTGATCGTGGGCCACATGCTGGAGCTCGGGAAGAAGTCGCAGCAGATCGGCGCGGTCCTCGAGATCGTGTCGGAGCTCGCCGAGCAGACGAACATTCTCGCCATCAACGCGACGATTGAAGCCGCCGGAGCCGGCGATGCCGGAAAGCGCTTCGCGGTGGTCGCCGACGAGATCCGGAAGCTCGCCGACCGCGTGGCTGGGTCGACGAAGGAGATCCGGACGCTCATCGAGGACGTGCGGAGCGCTGTGAATACGACGGTCATGACGACGGAGACAGGCTCCAAATCCGTCGATGCAGGTTCGAAACAGTTCGGCGACGTCACGACCGCGTTCAAGCACATCGCGGGTCTCGTCGGCACCACCACCGAGGCGGCGCGCGAGATCGAGCTGTCGACGAAGCAGCAGACGACCGCCGTCGAGCAGGTGAATGTCGCGATCGGGAACGTCGCTCAGGCGACGAGGGAGACCGAGGCGAGCTCGGGACAGACATTGCAAGCCGTCTCACAGCTCGCCGGTGTCTCGAAGGGCCTCTTGCGACTCGTGCGAGCGGACGAGGCGACTGCCTGAGAGATGACGGCTGACCCGTACAGGTACTTTCGCGTCGAGGCGGCCGAGCTCCATCAAGAGCTCGCGCAGGGCGTCCTCGATCTGGAGAGGGGCGCGCACGGCGACGGTCTTGTGCCACGGCTCCTCCGTCAGGCGCACACGCTCAAGGGCGCGGCGCGGGTGGTCAGGCAGCGTGAGATCGCCAACCATGCGCACGCGATCGAGGATGCGCTTTCGCCGTACCGCGAATCGACAGCGGCGGTCGCGCGGGACCACATCGACACGTTGATGAAGCTGCTCGACCTCGTGGCGGCTCTGATTGCCGGCCTTCCGTCGTCGGGATCCGGCGAGGCGCCGCGGGTGCAGGCGACGATCGAGGAGGCGTTCCGGACCGTGCGCCCCGACGTCGCCGAGATGGATGCTCTGCTCGACGGGATCGGAGAGGCCCACACGCAGCTCGGCGCCGTGCGCCGTAGTCAGAGCTCGCTCGAGCGGGCGCGGCACCTCATCGATGTTCTCGTCGAGCAGCTCTCCGGCCCTCGTACGCACGAGGGGAGCCGTGCCGGCGCTGCCGTTGCCGCGGCGAAGACCCACTCGATCGCTCAGGAGGTACGGACTGTCTTTGCGGGCCTCGAGCGCGGATTCGCGTCGGCCGTGCACCAGCTGGATCTGGAGTTGCGCCAGGTGCGCGACGCGGCGGAGCACATGCGCCTCGTCCCCGTCGGCTCGCTCTTCACCTCGCTCGAGCGAGCCGTCCGAGACGTCGCTCAAGCGCAAGGAAAGGTAGTTCGCTTCGAGGGCCGCGGACACGAGGTCCGCCTCGACGCGCACGTCCTCGGCGCCGTGCAAGGTGCGCTCCTCCAGCTCGTACGGAACGCCGTGGCTCACGGCATCGAGCCGCACGCCGAGCGGAATGCCGCCGGGAAGCCGGTCGAAGGCAGCGTCGTCTTGGAGGTCACGCGTCGCGGACGGCGCGCTGCGTTCATCTGCACGGACGACGGCCGCGGTGTCGATCTCGACGCCGTGCGACGTGCCGCGCAGCGAAAGGGACTCCTCTCCGCAGACATCGAGGAGCTCAGCGCCGAGAAGCTCCTCGACCTCCTCCTTCGAGGCCGACTCAGTACGGCAACGAACATCACCGAGGTCTCGGGGAGAGGTATCGGCCTCGACCTGCTTCGCGACGCTGCCGAGCGCCTCGGCGGAGAGGTGAGCGTTCGCACGGGTAGCGGACGCGGGACGACCGTGGAGCTCGTCGTACCGCTCTCGGTCGCGTCTCTCCATGCGTTGATTGTCGAGGCCGCGGGAAGTGCGGCCGCGATCCCGCTCGACGCGGTCCGGGGGACCGTCCGGCTTGCGCGGAGTGACGTGGCGCGGACGCCACAGGGCGAGTCGATCGCTCATGCGGGCACGGCCATCCCATTCGTCGCGTTGGCGAAGCTCCTCGCGCTGCGGTCCACTCCCTTCGACGCTCCGTTGGGCACGGCCGTCATCGTGCACGGGGCGGACGGGTTGGCCGCGATCGGCGTCGATCGACTCCTCGGCACGGCGACCGTGATCCAGCGGCCGTTGCCCGAGCTGGCGCCCAGCACGGGAGCGATCGCGGGAGCGTCGATCGATTCTCACGGCACCCCGCAGCTCGTGCTCGACCCCGACGGGCTCGTCGCAGCGGCCAGAGTCGCGACCTCGTTGCCGGAGCGCCCAGAGACCCGGCAGCGCCGCATCCTGGTCATCGACGATTCGCTCACGACACGAATGCTGGAGCAGAGCATCCTCGAGTCGGCGGGCTACGCGGTAGACCTGGCATCATCGGGCGAAGAAGGACTCGAGAGAGCACGCAAAGACGGCTACGCGCTGTTCCTCGTCGACGTGGAGATGCCGGGGATGGACGGCTTCTCCTTCATCATCCAGACGCGCGCCGAGCCTGCGCTACGTGACGTTCCTTGCATCCTCGTCACGTCGCGCGCCGAGCCGGAGGATCGCCAACGTGGGCGGGAAGCCGGCGCAAGCGGCTACATCGTCAAGGGCGAGTTCGATCAAAACGAGCTGCTTGCGCAGATCCGAAGGTTGGTGACCTGATGACGGCAGCGTCGGAGACGATCCGCGTCCTCGTGGTCGAAGACTCGCTCACCGTCCGCCGGCGCTTGTGCGAAGTGCTCGCGACAGACCCGGCATTCGAGGTGGTCGGCGAGGCGGCAGACGGCAAGCGTGCGATCGAGCTCTGCGCGGCGCTGCGGCCGAGCGTGGTCATGATGGACATGATGCTTCCCGTCATGAGCGGCCTGGCGGCGACCGAGTACATCATGGCGCACTTCCCGACGCCGATCCTCATCGTGTCGTCTTCCACGAACCGCGGTGAGCTCTTCAAGACCTACGATGCGCTTGCCGCGGGAGCCGTCGACGTTCTCGAGAAGCCGAATGGTGACGAGGTCGACGGGCTCTGGGAGCAGCGGCTTCTCTCGACGCTGAGGCTCGTCTCGCGGATCCGCGTGATCACGCATCTGCGCGGTCGCAGTCGCAGACCCGAGGCCGAAGCATCGGGCTTGGCGCCTCGCTTCACGAACGGGAATCGCCTCGACGTCGTAGCGATCGGCGCGTCGACAGGCGGCCCGGGTGCGCTCGTGGACGTGCTCCGGGGGCTGCCGTGCGACTTCCAGCTTCCGGTCCTCGTCGTCCTCCATATCGGAGAGAAGTTCGGCGTCGCGCTTGCCGATTGGCTCGACGGGCAGACCCCGCGTCGCGTTGCGTACGCGGAGGACGGCATGTCGGTCTCCGCTCTCGCGGGCCGGGTGGCGATGGCGCCGCCCGACTATCACCTCGTCGTTCGCGATGGCCGCGTTCACCTGACGAGGGAGCCCGAGCGCCACTCGTGCCGTCCTTCGGTGGATGTGTTGTTCGAATCGGCCGCAAGAGAGTATCGTGGCGCTCTGGCAGCATGCCTGCTGACGGGAATGGGTAGGGATGGTGCTGCCGGTCTCCTCGACGTACGCCGGGCGGGCGGTCTGACCATCGCGCAAGACGAAGCAACGTCGGTGATCTACGGCATGCCCCGCGAAGCCGCTCTTCTCGGCGCCGTCGAGCATGTCCTCCCGCTTCACGAGATCGGCCCGTCGCTGGCGACGCTTGCACGGCGGCGCGGAGGGAACGAGTCATGAGCGAGAGCGTTCTCATCGTCGACGACAGCCTGACCGTGCGCATGGACCTCGCGGACGCGTTCGAGGCGGCCGGATTCCGAGCGCTCCCATGCGCGACTGCCGCCGCGGCGCGCGCAGCCGTATCACGCGAGCCGATCAGCGTAGCGATCCTCGATGTCATCCTGCCCGACGGCGACGGCGTCGAGCTCCTGGAGGAGCTGCGGGCCGGAGCATCGGGCGCGAAGACCGTGATTCTCATGCTGTCGACGGAGGCCGACGTCAAGGACCGCATCCGCGGGCTCGCGACCGGTGCCGACGAGTACGTCGGCAAGCCCTACGACGCCGGCTACGTCGTCGCGAAGGTCCAAGAGCTCCTCCGAGGCCGTCGAGAAAGTGGACCGGCGGAGCGCTCGACGGTCCTCATCATCGACGACAGCATGACGTTTCGCGAGGCGCTGCGAGCTGCGTTGGTCGCCGCCGGTAACGAGGTGCTCGTTGCGACCACCGGCGAGGAGGGCCTACGTGTTGCAGCCGCTCAGCGTCCGAACGCCATCATCGTCGACGGTGTCTTGCCCGGCATGGACGGAGCGACCGTCATTCGGAGGATCCGTCTCGACGCGGCGATGCGCGGGATTGCATGCGTGCTCCTCACCGGATCGGACGGGGAGGGTGCGGAGCTCCGCGCGCTCGATGCCGGTGCCGACTCCTTCGTCCGCAAGGAGGAGGACATGGAGGTCATCGTCGCCAAGATCGCCGCCGCTGTGCGGACCGCCGCAGCGGCGCCCAAGGCCGACCTCGCGAGCCTGCTCGGACCGAAGAAGATCCTCGCAGTGGACGACAGCGAGACCTATCTGCGCCGGCTCGCCGACGCCCTGCGCGCCGACGACTACGAGATAGTCCTGGCCCGCTCCGGCGAGGAGGCGCTGG
>JAXDMI010000500.1:0-6429 GCA_034666145.1 Myxococcales bacterium
CAAGCACATCCCCGAGCGCCTCATCGAGGCGATGCTCAAGCTCGGTCTCGACAAGACGTGGCAGTTCCTGATCGTCATGAACATCTTCCTGCTCGTCCTGGGCATGGTGATGGACGGCTTCAGCGCCATCCTCGTCGCCATCCCGCTGGTGCTGCCCTTCGCGGCGCACTTCGGGCTGGGGCCCTTTCACGTCGCGATCATGTTCGTGCTGAACCTCGAGCTCGCGTTCTCGTGTCCGCCGCTCGGTCTCAACTTGTTCATCTCGAGCTTCCGGTTCAATCGACCGGTGGTGAGCCTCTACAAGCTGGCGATGCCCTTCGTCGGATTGCTGGCGGTCGCGCTCCTCATCATCACGTACATCCCGTCGATCTCGAACATGCTCGTGCTCGACGACATTGCAGGATGGAGAGCAAAGGCCGAGAAAGACGGGCGAACGCCACGTGAGGCGTGGCGTCTCGAGTGCGTGCAGTTCGACAACTCGAACCCGCTGCCGTGCTCTCCGGCAGACAAGGTGAAGTACCCGAACGGCCGCATGCCGGAGCCTGCCGAAGTGAAGACCGAGGCCGACGCCGGCGCTCCGCAGTCCGAGGAGGACGCGATCGACGCGCTCATCGCAGGCAAGGAAGCCGGCGCGCCGAAGCCGTCGTCGACAGGGCCGAGCGAGGACGACATCGACGACCTCATCATGGGGAAGGGCAAGCCCGACGCCGGTGCCGGCGGCGCTGCCGATGGGCCAAAGAAGCCCCCGCTCACCGGCAAGGAGAGCGACGACGACATCGACAACTTGATCATGGGCAAGGGCAAGGACGGCGGTTGAGGGGCATCGCGTTCGTCGTCGCGCTGGCGGTCGGCTGCGGCGCGGGCGAAGCGTCACGGCGCGGAGCAGCATCGCCTCACGACGGTACGAGCGACGGTACGAGCGACGGAACGGTGGTGCCCAGGCCCGAGATGCCGCCGCCGCTCGGCAACGAGGACGCGCTCGATGGATCGGTGAGCTCGTGGAACGTGGGTGACGCGGCGCTTCATGTGCCTGCGCCGGCCGCCTTGCCGGCGCCCTCGTTCGGAGCGATCGAGTCGGTGAAGCCCGGTGACGTGCATGCGTTCCGACTCGCCGTTGCGCTGCGTTCGGCACGCGCGAGCGCGAGCGGCGCGAAGGTGACACGGATGCTCTCGGTCATCCCCGAGGTGATCGACGCGAAGAGGCGCACCGGCATCGATCCGTTCGCCGACGGGGAGTGGCTCCTCGTCTATGGCGCGAAGGTGGCAGTGCCCGGACCGAACGCCAACGTCGTGAAGCATGGCCGAGCCGAGGGCGAGCTCACGAAGACGATGGCCGACGGCGGCTTCGAAGCGTGGGATGCAGGCGCCCCCAGCACGAGCACGAGCCCGCCGAGCGCCGCGACCGCGAATGCCGTTCGTGCCGAGATTTACGGGGTGAACGACGTCGTGCTCCGCCCGCAGCCCGGCATCGTGGCGGTCGTGCCCGGAGATCGCGCGCGCGATCTCGCCGTCGCTCTCGCGAAGCCGATCGATCTCGGCGTAAAGCCTGGCGAGCTCGCACGGGCGTTCGTCGCGGAGCCGGCGAAGCTCCTGCGCTTCCTCCCCGCCGAGGTGGTGCATGCGCACGTGATCGTCAAGGCCGCGCCCGACGGCGGCCTCGATGCGAGCGCCGACGCCGATTGTCTCGATGCCGCGCAGTGCAAGGCCACCGCCACTGCCGTCGAGGAGCTGAGCAAGTCGCAGAACTCGCTCGTCGTGCGCATCGTCACGAAGAACCTCCTCGGCGGTCTCGTCGTGCGAGCCGACGGCACGAAGCTGAAGGCCACGCTCCACGCCGCGCCCGATCAGGTCGACGCAGCGCTGAACCTCCTTCGGTCACAGCACGGCCTGCCTGGCGATCACACGTACGCGGGACCGAAGGCGCGCAGCTCTCTCCGTCACGTCCACGGCGCGCCGATTGCGTGCCCGTTGCCATGGCCGACGCGCGCGACTGGTGGATCTATCGCGAGGGCCGCGAGTCGCGGTCGAGTGTCGATCTGACCGCGGAGCTCGAGTGCCTCGTCGCCGCGTTCGAGCGAGCGACCGATGACGGCGATCTGCGGCGCAGGCGCGCGGTGGACGCGGCGATCGCGAGCGGCGTGCTCGAGGCCGCGCTCACCGACGCCGGCGCCGACGCTCGCGCGACGAAGGTCGCTGCGATGATCACCGATGTCCTCGCGGCAGCGGCGCTCGGCATCGCCGACGGTGCGACCGACCTGCGCGCGGCCGTGGCGCACCTGATCGCGACCGAGCTGCCGGCACGCCTCGTCGTTTCGACGGCGGAGGGCTTCGCGTACTACGCGCTGCACCCCGAGGCCTTCGCGGTCGCCGTGCGACGTCGTCCCAGGTCTGCGCGCGGCGTGCTCGTCGTCGGCGTCCGCTCGATCGGAACGACGCTCTCGGCATTCGTTCGGGCGGAGCTCGTCCGAAACGGTGAGGACGCGACACGCATCACGGTGCGACCGACTGGGCCTGCGTCGGATCGGCGCCTGGACCTCGGGCCTGCGCACCGCGACGCGGTCCTCGTCGCCGCCGCGCGCGGCGCCGAGGCGATCGTCGTCGACGAAGGGCCCGGGCTCAGCGGCTCGACGCTCCTTGCGACGGCCGAGGCCCTCGAGCGCGCTGGAATGCCGTGCGGGCGCATCACCGTCCTCTGCAGCAACGCACCGTCGCCGTCGCTTGCAGCACGCGACGCCGCCGCGCGCTTTGCACGATTCACGGTCACGGTCGCGCCGAGCGACGTGCGTGTCCCGCCGTCGCAGGTCGATCTGTCAGCAGGCGCCTGGAGATGTCTCGCCTACGAGCCCCGAGCGGGCGAGATCTGGCCTGCGAGCTTCACGCAGACGGAGCGTCGCAAGCTGCTCATGCCCGACGGCCGTCTCGCGAAGTTCGAAGGCATGGGCAGCGGAGCGCGTCGCGCGATCCGTCGTGGTGAGATGCTCGCGTCGGCGGGCTTCTCGCCCCCGGGGCGTGAAGAGGGCGACGGCTGGCTGTCGTACGCGTGGGAAGGTCCGCCGCTCGCCCGGGACGATCTCGACGGAGCCGTCCTCGATCGCATGGCCGAGTACTGCGCGATGCGCCCGCACGCGTGTCCCGCGACCGCTGCAGCGAACGCGTCCGAGCTCGAAGCCATGGTCGCGAAGAACCTCGGCCTCGTCACCGGAGCCGCGCCTCCGTTGCTGCGGATCGAACGCCTCGCGATCGTCGACGGGCGAATGGCGCCTCACGAATGGATCCGTCGACACGACGGATCGGTCGTAAAAACCGATGCCATCGCGCATGGTGACGATCACTTCTTCCCGGGCCCGACCGACATCGCTTGGGATCTCGCGGGCGCGCTCGTCGAATGGGAGCTCGATGCCGCCGCCGCGCAGAGGCTCCTCTCGACGTATCGACGCGCTTCGGGTGACGACATACGCGCGCGCCTTCCGGAGTGGATCCTCGCGTACGCGACGTTTCGCCTCGCCTTCACGAGCGTCGGGAGGAGCGCTGCCGCCACCGCTGCGGAGGATGCACGACTCGCGGCCGATCAGGCTCGCTATCACCGCATCGTCTGCGGTCTCCCGAACGGCGCTCGCCGTCCGGGCGCGCAGCTTGCTTGAGCGTCGAGGATGCAACGCGCCGGAATTTCGGTCCTGCGACTCGTGACCTGGGCGCCGCGCAGTCCACTGCGGGGCGAGGAGCGCATCGCCGCAGAGCACCCCACCGTCACCGTGATGCGTGTGACGCAGGCCGGCGTGAGCGACCCCATCATCGACGCCGACGCGTGGTCGTCGTCGACGGACTTCGTTACATTCGACGACGCCGTCGCGCGGTCGAGCTCCAATGCGCTGTCGGTGCGCGGGGCAAGAACGGTCATCGCGCAGGTCGCGCTGGAAGCCCTGACGCGCTGGCAGCGCTTCGTGAACCGGCGGAACGACGCCTCGCGGTCGCCGCAGTTCGATGCCGCGTTGCGGGCGCATGCCGCGATGCACGACGTCGCGAAGCCGCTGGTGAGGGCGGACTTCGATCACGCCATCGACACGTGGCAGTGGATGCTGCGCCTGGCGCCGGATGCGTCGAGCGCGGCGCAACTCGCGGCGCTCTTCCACGACGTCGAGCGGCTCGAGAGCGAGGCCGATCGACGTATCGAGCACCACGCGCCGGATTACGCCGCGTTCAAGGATGCGCACGCGTGGCGGGGTGCGCAGGTCGCGAGTCGCTTGCTGGTCAACGCCGGCGTCGACGAGACCACCGCCGAGCGCGTTCGCTACATCATCGCGCATCACGAGCGTCGCGGGAGCGACCCGGACATCGATCTCCTCAACGATGCCGACGCCCTCTCGTTCTTCTCGTTGAACAGCGCGGGGTATGCGAGCTACTTCGGGCCCGACCAGACTCGAAAGAAGGTCGCGTACACGCTGGCGCGTCTGGGCACCGTGGCGCGCGCGCGTTTCGGGACGTTTCGGCTACGGCCCGACGTCGCTGCGCATGTCGACGCGCTCGTTCGCGGCGAGACGAAGCAAGATGCGCATCACGCGTAGCGGCGAACCATCCGCGAGCAGAACTCCGCGAACTCCTCGATACGCTGCGGCGGCGACGTGTGATCGTCGCGCACGCCGCACGATCCCGGCGTGAAGCAGAGCGTGGCCGTGACGTCGAAACGATCGAGCGCTCGCATCTGCCGGTCGAACCAAGCATCGGCGTGTGGCCTATGACTGTCGGCCCACGAGAGCCCGGTACGCAGCTTCTTCACGCCCAGAGCATCGAGCCAGCGCACGGCATCGTCGAGACGCGGGTCTTCGAAGTGGAACCACTGGCAGATCCCGAGCTCTGGTGTGTAGTCGCGGAAGGGCGCGGCGGCGCGCTTCGGCGTTCCGTCCTCCTTCAAGAGCCCCATGTAGAAGTGGCGGTAGTAAGACGAGCCCTCGGCCTCGCGATGGCGCGTCGTCGCCGGCCACGCGCGCGGGAGGTCGTAGAGGCTGTACCAGTGGATGCGCGGTGCCTTGCCGAGCAGCAGCTCCGCGGTCCGCCGTAGCCCGAACTCCTGCACCTCCTCGGCGCCGAACGTCGAGACGCCGACCTCGCTGACCCAGAGCGGCTTGTCGGTGACGGCGCGGATCTCCGCGAGCTTGTCGGGCCATTCCTGGATCTGCCAGTGGTTCCAGTCGAGCGGAAAGCCATGCACTGCAAGGACGTCGATCGTGTCGAGCACGCCCTGCTGCGCCATGTTCTGCACGAACCCCGGATCGATCGGAGACATGCCGCCGAGCACGCGCGTGAGGCCCGGCCTTTCGCGCCGGATCGTATCGGCGGCGAGCTTGGTCATCTCCGCGAACGACTTCCAGCCTTCGTCGATCTGAAAATCCCAGTGCGAGAGGTTGTTGGGCTCGTTCCACAGCATCACGGCTTCGATCGTCATGGCTCCTCCCGGATGTCGTCCTGCGCGCGCGAGCACACGTACACCTCGTGCTCGGGATGCGCGTCGATACGGAAACCAGCGCTGCGCAGCATCGCCTCCACGCACGCCCGGTTGGGTATCCACCAGTTGGTCGGGTCGCCGGCGTATTTCCGTTCCACGAAATGCATCCTCGGGAACCCACGAGCGTCGAAGAGCTCGGTCTCCGCGAAGGGATAGTCGGCCGCGACGTCGTCGACCTCGCTCGAGCCTCGCTGCATGCTCTGGAAGATCATGCTCCCGCCGACCACCCCGTCGTGGATCACGTCGAGCGCGAGCAGCGGGTGGCGCAGGTGATAGAGCACGCCCATGAAGAGGACGAGGTCGAACTTCTCGCGGAGCGTCCCGACCTCGTAGACGTCCATGTTGCGGAGCTCGATATCCACCCCGGTCACGCGCGCTGCGAAGCGCGCCTGCGCCAGATAGGCCTCGTCACGGTCGATGCCGAGGACGCGTGCCGCGCCGCGGCGCTTCATCTCGATGCTGTAGAAGCCGGCGTTGCACCCGATGTCGAGCACGGTCTTACCGCGGAGGTCGCTCGGTATGGCGTCCGCGAACGCGGCGAACTTGTAGCGCGGATAATCGCCGAGAAAATGCCCGGGCGCGGTCATGACCCCGTCGAGATCGAGGTTGTGGAACCACGGCCCGAGCTTCGCGACCTCGCGGGCGATCTCTTCCTTGTTCATGCGTATCTCCTCACGCCGTTCGCGACCCGGACCACCGCCGAGGAGCTCTCGGCGCCGGTGCGCCACGACGGCCCATCGAGCCGTGACGCTGCGCCGAGGAGCTGCACGGCCTCGCGATATCCATGCACGGTGCCGACGTCGACGTAGGACCGCCCGAGGTTGACCGCGCGTGCCTTCCCGCCGCGCGCGAGCCACGCATTCACGAGTGTCCCGATGTACACGTCGTGTCGGTCCGGTGCGGCCCACAGCTCCGCGAGCTCGCGCAGG
>JAXDMI010000501.1:0-3488 GCA_034666145.1 Myxococcales bacterium
CGGCCGCGCCTCTCCGGCGGCGACCTTGCCGGCCTCGGTCGCGAGCACGGACAGCGGCCGCCCGAGGCTCCGCGCGAGGAAGATCGCGACGAGGAAGGCCACCGCCGCCGAGATCGCCGCGTAGAGGCCGACGCTCCGATCGACCTCGTGCAGATTGGCGTCGAGCTCCTTGGTTGACTTGAGCACGTCGAACGCGAGCACGGCCCCGTCACCATCGGTCAGCTTGCATGGCGCGCGCGCGAGCTCGCCCGCTTCCGGCCGCGCTCCCGCGCTCGCCCCGGCGCGCCTCGGCCACGACGGCGCCACGGTCACGTCGAGCGTCTTCGCGAGTCGCTCGAGCAACGGATCGACGTGCCGCGCAGCGAACAACCCGACGACGCGCCCACCGTCCGACTTCTTCGTGCAGCGCGAGACGAGCGCGGGCGCGCCGCTGGTGCGACTCGCGAACCGCTCGGCATTGCCATGAAGCAGCGCATCGACGTTGCGCGCGGGCAACCCGAGAAGGGTGGTGGGGCTGGCTCCGACGAGATCCCCGCCCTCGATGCCGAGCACGAGCTCGTCGAGATCGAACGCGCGTCGCTGGTTGCGGACGAGCTCGGAGAAGCTGGTGCGTCGTTCGTCGAGGTCGCCGCGATCGATGGCGATGCCGACGCGCTCCACCAGCTCGCCGCTCTGGCACGAGCCGGCGATGAGCGTGTGATCGGCCTCGCCTTGGCGCCGGATCTCGTCGACGAGCCGGTCGCAGACGCCCTTCACGTCGTGCTGGAAGCGCAACGTCTCCTTGTCCGCGAGCAACGTCCGGACCGCGAGACCGACGCCGGCGGTGGACACCGCGGCGAGCAGTCCGAAAGTCAGCGCGAGGCGAGGGGCGAGACGCACGCGGTGCTCAGGCTATCCGGCTTTGGGCGTGAGCGGACGAGAGGCGACTCGACGGGCAGGCGACGGGGCTACGCGGCACGGATGAGTAACGCACGGCGGGCGCTCTGCATTCGTCGGGCTGCGCGTCGCCATGGTCGCCATGCTAAGAGGCGCCCGTCACGGAGGTCCTCATGCGCGCCCGTTCGTTCACCTCGCTTGGTTCGCCCCGCACGTTCTTCGTCTTCGCGTCAGCGCTGGCCCTCGGCACCGCGCTCTATGCATGCTCGACCACTCCGGGCGGCCCGCTGGGCCTGATCGACCGCGATGACGCCGCGCCGCCGAACGAGAGCGGCGCCGGCACCGACACCGGAACGGCGGATACCTCGACCGTGGACGACGACGCGAGCGAGGGAAGCGCACCCGGTCATGATTCGGCGGCGCCCGACGCCGATGCCGCGACCGCCGACGAGCCCGACGGCTTCGTTCCGCTCGCTCCCATTCCGTGCACGCAGGCGGAGCTCGATGCGGTCGCCTCTGCCGCCGGTGGCGACTACACGGCGGCCGGTGGCGTCGCCGTGGTGTTTCCCATCGACGGCCTACCGGTGCAGTACACGAACCATTGCGTGAAGGTTAAGGTCGGCGACGTGGTCACGTTCGAGGGCAAATTCTCGTTCCACCCGCTCGGCGCATTCGGCGGGAACGTGCCTTCACCGATCCCGCACACCACGATCGATCCGCCGGTCGGAGCGAGCGGCAAGCCCGAGCTCGCGGTGACGATGACGACCGCGGGGAATTATGGGTTCCGTTGCGACTTCCACCCGGGCCAGATGTTCGGTGCCGTTCAGGTCGTTCCTTGAGGAGTAGCTTTCATGCGTAATCGATTCTTCGTCTTCGCTTCGTTCCTCGTCGTTCCGTTCGGTGTCTAAGCGTGCAGCAGCAGCACCACATCGCCCGCTGCTCCCGCGACGGGGAGCGACGCCGGCGAGGACAGCGCGACGGCCGAAGGCGGCACGACGCCGGACGCGCGTCTGGTCGAGAGCGGCACGTCCAGCATTCGCTGCACGCAGGCCGACTTCGACAAGGCGGCAGGCGCCGGTGGCGGTGACTTCACGTCGTTCCCGGGCGTCGACATCTCGTTCCCGACCGGCAACACGCCGATGCAGTACACGAACCACTGCGCGAAGGTGAAGGTCGGCTCGACGGTCACGTTCAGCGGCAGCTTCGCGAATCATCCGCTCGGACCGAGCGCGGGCAGCCCGGCGAACACGCCGATCCCGAGCCAGAGCGACGACACCGACGGCGGCACGCTCTCGTTCACGGTCCCGAACGCGGGCACGTTCGGCTTCGAGTGCCAGTTCCACGCGAGCATGTTCGGCGCTCTCGAGGTCGTGCCCTAAATATAGGCGGTTCAGCGGGCGCGTAGTCGCGTCGTCGCGCCGAGATCGAAGCCTGACGTCGTGCTCGACGTCGCGAGCTGTACGTCCGGCGCGCGTCCGCCTTGTACGCGGATCTCACCGACCACGCCGCAGTGCATGGTGCGCGTCATGGTGCGCGGCGGGACCTCGCCGAGCTTCGGCGGATGCTGCACGAGCTCGCTCGCACGCAGCGCATTGTCGGCGGTCGCGAGCGCGATCATCGCCGCGAAGCTGCCCGGCGCGACGGGACGCACGACATCGAGCGCGAGCGTGTGGTTGCGCGCGTTGCGTCGCTGCGCGATCTCGAGCGCGGGCACGGGCTTCGCGGTCACCTCGTGCGAAGGCCGCGAGATGGTCGCGGCGATGGCCTTCGCGAGCTCGACGAGCCACGGCGCATCCTCGCGTACGTAGAGCGAGGTCGGCGCGCCGCCCCAGCCTTCTTCGGGCTCGGTGGTCCACGCCGGACCCAGCGCGAGATAGGAGAGACGCGCGGGAGGGATGCCGTCGCAGATCCGCTGCGCGACACCCGGTGCGTCCCACGTGCCGGCATCACGACCGGTGAAGAGCACCGCCCATCCCGCCGCGCCGAAGTCGAACGGTCGTGAGCCGGCGCGCGGCTCGTGGAGACCGGAGCCGAGCCAGCCGAGATCGTCCGCGCCGCTCTCGAACGCGCGCAACGACGCGGAGAGATCCGGCGCTGCTTGCACGACCACCTCGTCGAGGTACGACGGACCGCGCGCCGCGAGCACGTTGCGCACGAGCACGAGCGAATCTCCGCGCGTCGTGTGCTTCATCGGTCCGGTGCCGTCGGGCGCGTCCGCCGTGAAACCCGTCGGCACCATCGCGACGATCGGGGAGGCGAGCGCGCGGACGAGGCGGCTCGCATCGCGCATCGCGAACACGAGCGAGCGACCGTCGATCTTCGGCGCCGGAACGTCGGCGAGCCATGCGCGTCCGCCGAGCGTGCGCGAGCGTGCGATGGCGCCAGCCGCATCACGCGCCTCGAAGGCCTTGCCCTTCGCCGTGCGAAGCCCGGTACGAATGCGCACGCGAAGGCTCGCGCCCTCCGGCTCGGGATCGCCCTCGGCAAGCGAAGCCACGAATGCGCCGCTCTCGTCGCGCGCGTAGAGCGTGTCGAAGAGCGCCTCGCCGAAGATGCCGGCGCTCGCGTCCTCGAGGCGATGCGGATCGATGGTGAGGACCGGCCACGGAACG
>JAXDMI010000502.1:0-8266 GCA_034666145.1 Myxococcales bacterium
TGTCGGTGACGCGGTACTCGGGCGCGACGAGCCCTGGGAGCTGGGGGCGCGCGCTCTCGGCAGCGAGCGGCGCGTACTCGATCGGCATGCCGAAGAAGCCAGCGCATCCGAGCGTCTCGATGTCCGCACCTTGCGCCTCGAGCGCGCGCCGATAGATCTCCGACCGTACGTCGAGGCAGAAGGCCGCCTGGATCCGTGGTGCGCTCGGGCGAGCAGCCCCGAAACCTTCGGGCAGCTTCTGGCGCAGCGCCGAGGTCCATGCGATTTCCACGGCGCTCTGGAACAGCCAGTCCTCGGCGCGCGCGGCTCGCGCGACGCCGTCGAACGTCGGCCAGCTGGCGACGGCGTGTCCCCAGTCGATGCGAAGGTCCTCTCCGCCGCAGCGAAACAGCAGCCACTCCCACGCGATCCGGATCGCGAGGAGCTCGCGGATGTGGTCGTCGTCGCGACCGGCGAGGCGTGCCGTCCAGCGGAGGTACGCGCACCACGATGCCCAGCCGTTGATGTCGAGGAGAAGCGCGGAGAGATACCGTTCGTATTCGCCCGCGGGCACCCCGAGGTCCGAAGCGGCGGCGACGATCGCCTCGTCCGCGGTGCTCGGCAACGCCGCGAATGCGGAGCGGTACTCGGACAGTCCCATGAACAAGGCCGGCCCACGGTCGCCCTCGGCCTGGTTTCGCCAGCTCGCGTAGAGGCCGCCCTCGCGGACCGCGCGGATGGGCGCCTGGCCGTCATCGAAATACGAAGCGCAGAATCGACTGATGCGCTCGACGACGTAATCGCGCCACGACACCTCGAGCTCGCGTCGCCAGCGCGCATCCATCACGTCGACGACCAGCGGTCGCCGGCGTAGCGGTGGCTCCTCGATGCGGAGTAGCCCGCTCAGATGCTTCTCGGAGATGTCGAGGCCGCTCTGCGCGATCGCCTCGCGGAGGTGCTCGGGGCGGAGCCGCTCTGCGCGCCACTCGGCGGCGTACCAAGCGCGCGGCATGAGCAGGCGCGCGCCCGAGAGCGCAGCGAGCTCGCCCGCGACCCTGGGGAGCGGCTCGTCGGTGCGTGACCAGAAAGGATTCACCGCGATGAAGCGATCCAGCGGCCACGTCGGTGCGATGCTGTCGCACGCACGAACGGCCGCTGTCCTGAGCTTCGTCGGCTCGAGTGAAGGCGATTCGATCAACGAGTCCCCAGATGCACGCTGGAGCGCCGAGACGTCGCGGCCGGTCGGTCGACCTGCGGCGGCCAGAGGCGAAATGTCAGACGCGTGAACCACTCGTCGATGTAGAGGCCGCTGCGGAGGTGGGGCTGGAGCAAGCGTCCGAGGCGGCCACTCGGGTTCACCTGCAGGATCGTCTGCGCGACGAAGAGCGCGACGAGGCCGGCGACGACGATCGCCCACTTGAAGGAGGAGCCGCCCTCGAGCGAAGGCGCCGCCTGATCGAAGAGCGCGTGGAGCGCGAGGTAGACCGCCGTGGCGCCGAGGGTGAACAGCGCGGCGCGCGCGAACGCGCGCGTGCCTCCGGCCAGTCCTCGCGCGAGCATGGGCACGAAGCTCAATCCGAGCGGGAGCGCGAGCGCCGCGAGCGAGGTCGATGCATGCAGCGGGCTCATCTTGACCGCGACGTAGAACGGCGCTGCGCCGACGGCCGCGATGGCTGCAGCAAGGGCGACGAGGGGTAGCCGCGGCTTGCGCGACCGCACGAGGGCGCCGCCGCGCCAGGTCTCCACGACACCGCCCGCGTTCAAGAACGAATGCGCCTTGTAGAGCGAATGCGCGACGAGATGGAGCAGCGCGAGGTTCCACGCGCCGAGGCCGCACTGCACGAGCATGAAGCCCATCTGCGCGATGGTGGACCAGGCGAGCGCCATCTTGATGCTCGCGCGCGTCGTCATCGCGAGCGACCCGACGATCGCGGTGATGAGACCGACGGTGAGGAGGAGATCCTGAGCGATGGTGGCGCGCGCCATGATGGGGGCGAGCCGGATCATCACGTAGCCGCCGATGTTCACGACGCCCGCGTGAAGGAGCGCGGACACCGGCGTGGGCGCCTCCATGACCTGGAGGATCCATCCGTGAAAGGGGAGCTGCGCGGTCTTCAGGAAGACGCCGAAGACGAGGAGCACCATCGCGAGGTGGAGGGAAGGGGAGAGCGTCTCCGTCGCTTGCGCATAGGCGTTCACGACGTCGATGTGCAGCGACCCGATCTCGTGCTGCACGAGCCAGAGCGATGCGAAGAAGCACAGGTCGGCGATGCGACTGAGGAGGAACTCCTTGTGAGCGACGATGACGGCCTGGCGGCGTCTTCGATAGAACGTGAGGAGCTGGTGGAGCCCGATGCCGGTCGCGAGCCAGCACGCGACGAGGAGCGCGAGGTGGTTCGAGATGACGAGCATCGTGACCGCGGCGACGGTCAGGAGCAGGGAGCGAACGTAGCGAACGAGGCCGGCTTCCCCGGCGAGGTAGGTCCGTGAATAGCGGACGACGACGACCGCCAGCGTGCAGACGAGGACGAGCATCGTGCAGGAGACGAGGTCGAGCTGCACCATGCTGCGCATGGTCGCCTCGATCGCCGTCTCGTCAGGCGCGGGCGCCGCGTTGGCGAGAAGCGCGTGGAGCGTGACCGCGACGAGCGAGAGCTCCACGGTGAGGATGGTGACGACGGAGGCCGCCGCGAACGGCGAGCGCTGCGTCACGCAAAGCGCGCCCACGATGAGACAGGCCGGAACGAAACACGCGAGCCCGAGCGGAAATCGGAGCAGAAGGTCGGAGACCATCACCGTTGCCGGCGCCTCGTCATTCGCTCCTCATCGTGGGGGTGCATCTTAGAGGGTGCGAAGTTGCTCTGTAACGAGGACACGCGCGGTCGATTTCCTGCGACGCCGCAGAGCCCCCTGGCTCTACCCCTTGTCAGCTCGACTTCGGGTGCTACCACAATGTCCTACATGCCCTTGCGATCTCGATCCTCGAGCGGTTTCCTCTGTTTGTCCGCGGCCTTGGCGACTGTGACGGGATGCTCGGTCAGTCCCGGCAACGACGCAGTCGGAGCCAGCGAGCAAGCGACGGTCACGTGCAACGCGAGCGCGCTCCCGTTCGGCGGCGGCGACGGAACCCCGGCTTCGCCATACCTTCTCTGCGCGCCCGACCAGCTCGTGCACCTCGGCGACTCGCCGTCGAAGGCGTACTACCGCCTCACGAAGGACATCGATCTGACGAGCACGCCGGTGCGGAGCATCACGCGCTTCGTCGGTGTCCTCGACGGCGCCGGCAAATCGATCATCGGCCTCGTCGCGGACGGCACCAACTCCCAGGGCGCGTGGATCGGCGAGCAGCGCGGCCACATCAAGAACCTCCACATGAGCGGGGCGCGCATCCAGGGCACGGCGCTGCTCGCGGAGCGCAACTTCGGCGTCATCGAGTCGAGCGACTTCGAAGGTGAAGTGACGACGGCAAGCACGTCGGGCGCGGGCGGCGTCGTCGCGCAGAATCAGGGTCTCATCTCGAACGTCCACGTGAAGGGCACCATCGCCGGCATGTCGATGGTCGGCGGCATCGTCGGCGACAACACCGTGCTCGGTCGCGTTCGCCACTCGTTCTTCGACGGCAAGGTCACGGGAGGAAGCCTCTTCATCGGCGGCATCGCCGGCTCGAACGACGGCCTCCTCTTCGACGTCCACGCCAAGGGCAGCGTGCTCATGGGCGGCGGCGTCGGACGCGGCGCCGGCGGAATCGCAGGATGGCTCGGCGGAGTCATCGACCTGGCCTCCGCCGATGTCACGACGTACTCCGAGAACAGCGCCGGCGGGCTCGTCGGCCGCTCACGGAGTGGCACGCTCTCGCGCGCCTTCGCGACGGGCAAAGCGCACGCGAACGAGAACGCCGGTGGCATCGTCGGTCTGATCGAGTTCGGCGCGACCTTCACAGACGCGTACGCGCTCGCCGACGTCGTGGTCGACAGCAGCGGCGCGCAAGCCTTCGGCGGCGACTGCGCGCGCTGCTTCTTCAAGGGCACCGTCGCCGGCGTCGCGACGAGCGTCGTGAGCCTGCCGTCGGGTCAGCAGGACCCCGCGGGTGCGAACCTCGCCAGCGCGACCACCTTCGCGGCGTACGGTGCCGCGTGGGATCTCGGCGGCATCGCCTCGGCAGGGCGCCCGCGCCTCGCGTGGGAAGCGAGCCCGCCCGTCGCCCCGCCGATCGACGTCGTGCCGGTGCAGCTCAGCGTGTTCCAGCCTTCGACGGGAGCGCCGAAGACGCTCGTCTTCACGGAGAGCACGACGCACGTCGAGACCCACGGCGCGTTCGGAGGGCTCGCGGGATCGCAATGGGTCAGCGCCGTCGTGTACGTCCCCGCGGGCGACTACACGTACGCCGCCAGCAATTCCAACGACGGCTTCTGGGGCGGCTCGTGGTGCTCGATGACGACGTCGCCTTCGCAGCCGTGGACGTCGACGACCTCACGCACGATGACGGTAGCGACGACGCCGATCGACGATCAGAGCCTCTGGATCAGCTGCCCGTCGAATGGCAATGCCGACTTCCCGGTGCATCCGGGTCCCGGACAGTTCATGAGCGGGCTGCCGCAAGGCACGCCGCTCTTGCAGGACGATGCCGAGGGCACGGCGGTGGCCTGGGAGCTCAGCGGCCTGTGGCATCGCGTGACGAGCACGCCGTGCGTCACTCCGAGCGCGGCTGCGGGGGTCGGAGCGTTCTGGTACGGCGATCCGAACGGCTGCAACTACGACCACCGCCCCACGTTCAGCGGTACGGGATCCATCGGCATCGGCTGGATGACGTCGCCCGCGCTCGCCGGCCTGCAGCAGGGCTCGACGATCGAGTTCGACTCGTACCGCGACATCGGCGGACGGGACGAGACCAACGTGATCATCTTCCCGCAGGGTCAGGGCAGCCACGTCAATGACGACACGTTCCAGACCAAGGTGTGGGCCCGCTCGGGCCCAGTGCCGAGCGATCGAGGCTGGGAGCACGTCACCATCACGCTCCCGTGGGCCTGGTACTACGGCCAACCGGTGCAAGTGCGTTTCGCAGTGGAAACCTACGAGGCGTTCGACCACCGCGACCAAAAGGGGTGGCTGGTAGACAACGTGAAGATCAGCCGATAGCGATGACGGCGTGGTCGCCGACCGATGCGCACGACTGCGTAAACAAAATAGTGCCCGGCTTCGCGACCGTCGAACGCCGTCGGATTCGAACCTCGGGCATCCACTTTGGCAATCCAAGAAATGTGGGGGAGAGGGCGTTACCCGCCGTTACGGTACTGAGTCATTTTATCGATTTGACGTTACTCGGCGTTACCTGAGCGTTCCGCTCGTTTCGCCCCAAGTGGTGAGGGAAGTGGTGAGGGTTGAGGGCCAAGTGGGGTGGAACATGCAGAGTGCACGCAACTGTGTATGCCGAGTCGGAAAAGCGCCGTCGCCGCGTGGTAGCGCCCCGTCCGAACTGCCTCAAAATGCGATTCATGACGGCCGACGTGGCGCGGGCGTGAGAACGACCGTATTTGTGGAGCATGGCGAAGGAGCCCGAGCGTCTCAACGCGAAGGAGCGTGTCCGCGAGAAGCAGCGTTCTGGCGAGGATGACGCTCGTGCGCTCGCCTCCGGCGAGAAGAGCCGCGAGGAGCTCCAGCATGAGAACGGGCATTTCGCGTTCGCGGACGTTCGCATCACTCTGCGCGGAGCAACACCGCTCGGGTGACCGAGCTCTCGTACGTCGACGCCCGGCCGGTGCTCGCGAAGATCCCCGATCTCGAGCGCGACCTTGGACAGCGCCGTTCTAGCAACTGACACGACGATGTCGCGGCGTCGCGACCGTGGATTCGGAATCGCCACTGCTCAGGCTTCTTCCGCGCTCTACGACTTGCCCTTCGCCGCCAGGTCGGCGCGTCGCTTCTTCATCACGCGCGTCAGGTCTGCGGTTCACCGGTGTTGCCAGGCCCAGCTCTCGCGACTCCATGTGCCGCTGTCGCCAGCGAGCACGGGGTCGATGAAGCCGCGCACCACGGTGACGAGCTCGTCGATGCTCCGCCTATGACCGGTTCGCCGATGAGCTCCGCGCGCTCGGCTTTCACGAAGACAGCAGCGAGGGAGCACCGCTGTGCCGGTGCTCGTCGCGGGCGTCCGCGTCGACGTCATGCCCGATCAGCCTCGATGAACTCGAGAGACACGTGCGAGCTCACGCAGTCGAGCAGCGTCCGGCGCACGTCCGTCACGGGGATGGCGCCGAGCTGGAAACGCTCCTTCCTCGGCACATCCTCGTGATGAAGCGCGACCCCCTTCGGTACGCGAAGGCGACGCTTGGTCGGCGAAAGCCCGCACGCGGCAGGGCGCCGTTGAACACTCTGCTCATGGGCCGCACGAGGCTCATTGACACTCGAGCAGGCGCGCTCGAACATCATGGGTCCGAATGCCGCCGCCTCCTGTCTGGCAGAGCCCCATCACCATCCCTCGGACGAAGCGCATCGCGGACGCCCTCAACGAGGTCGGCGAGCTCGGCGTGAGGGCCGGCTTCAAGACCTGCACGTTCATCTACGGAACGCAGGGGACCGGCAGCGCCGCGGTGCGCGCCGCCACGCTCTGGCGATCGAAGATGCAGACGCTCAATCGGCCGGACCACACCGCCGCGGCTGCCGCGAAGGGCCAGGCCCACAACCCGAACATCGCGCGCGGCGAGGCGCGCAAGCGAGTCTTCGAGGCGTTCAAGCTCTTCGAGCCCGGGACGCGCGTCGAGCAATACGTCCACAAGGGCTACCAGATGATGGACATGTACTACGGTCCATCACTGAGCGCTCACCAGGAGGCGGCCGAGCACGACGGCGGCGCCAAGCTCGGACTCCACGCGCTCCGTCACAAGGACATTGCCGCCTTCGTGCACCACGCTATGGGCTTCAAGGGCCCCTTCGTGATGGGGGAGTCCGGGCGCAAGGCGTACATGGATACGTTCAAGACCGGCATCGAAGGCTGGGCGTGGAACACGCCGGCGATGTACCAGCTCCCCGACGGCACGAGCATCACCGCCACGCAGGAGATGTCGGCGCTGATCCGCTGGGGCATTCACAAGTACGGCGGCACGCTCATCTTCGAGGGCAAGCAGGTCTTCTATCACCAGGTCTTTGCCGTCGAGCCGGAGAAGGAAGGGTCGCGCAAGGCCGGAGATACCGAGCTAGAGGCGATGGACCTCTTCCCTTACTTCCAGCCGGGTCTGTCGCGAGTCAAGTACGGGACGGGCACCGTCATCTTCCAGTGGGGCGGCAAGGAGACGGTCCCCACGAAGTGTCACTTCCTCTCGAACTGGCAGGGAGCACTGAAGACCGTCGAAGCGACCGCTGCTCCGGCCATGCCCGGGAAAGACATCGGGCACTGGGTCGAGGGCAAGTACGTGCCGTTCGCCAAGCCCACCGTGAACATCAACGGCGAGGCGCGTGGCATTCACATGCACTCGCCGGCGAACGTGACGAAGCGGAACGTCAAGGACGAGAGCTTCTCGGGAGCTGCACTTCGGCCGATCTGGAATCGCTTTCTGGACGCTCCCGCGATGCTCCACCCCGAGACGGGCAAGCCTTACACGGCGGACGAGGTCGTCGCGCTCCTGTTCGGGTCGACGGCGATCGGCAATCGCCTGCTGCGCAAGCTCTGACTCGGATTCAGCGCCTCATCGCGTCCTCGCGTGGCCTCAGCGCTGCTCCCCCATCAAGAAGCTCGATCGAAGCGCCTCCGGCACGAGCGCGGCAAGCCGCGTGGTGCGTCCGAGCTGCGCGCCACGCGCGCCGCCGAGCTGAAAGCGCGGCACCTGGTCCGCCGCGAGCACCAGCTCGATCTCCGCCTCGAGCACGCCCCCCGAGGCATGATCGACGAGCGCCTTCAGCGCGCCGAACATCGCTCCGCCCGGTGCGAGCGCATCGGCCTGCTCGCTGCTCAGCGGGCCCAGCGTGACGCGGAAGCGGCCGCTTCGATCGGCGACGCTCCGCCCGATGGCCAGGTTGTGGCCGAGCGTGCTGTTACGCACGCCGAGCGTGACGCGCTGCTCCTCGCTGAGCGAGGTACGTCGCAGCACGAACGACTCGAGCTCGAACGGTATCCCCGGCAGGAGCCGCTCCGCGAGGAAACGGATCGCCGCAGCCGATCGCCCGCGCCGCGCAAGGATTGGCGCGAGGCCGAGCCGTGCTCGCGGCGAGAGCGCATTCTCGGACGCACCCTCGCGTCGAGGGGCGCCGGAGTCGACGCCGACGAACGCGAGGACGCGCGAGGTGAAGTCGTCGC
>JAXDMI010000503.1:0-4376 GCA_034666145.1 Myxococcales bacterium
ACCCGCTACCGCAGGGCTCCTCGAGCAAGCTCACCATCGACAGCTTCAACGTCGACGCGCAGGTCCTCGGCCACGACGCGAAGAGTGGCGTGCGCGCCCGTGGCTACGAGCTCGCGAAGAAGACGGAAGGCGCTGCCGAGCGCCTCGATGCCACCATGACGGCGTTCACGCCGTCGGGCGATCTCGCGATCGAATACGGCCTCGACGACCGCGCCACTGACGCTTCGGTGTGGGCGTTCACCGCGCCGCCGGTCGCTCAAGCGGTGATCACCGCGGCGCCCGCATCTGCGAAGGACGCCAAGAAGGAGGCGGACACCATCGGCAACGATCCGTTCGTCGCCATCGCGCTCCGGCCGAAGCTGCCGAAGTGGACCGACACCAAGCCGCGTGACCAGGTCATCGTCCTCGATGCCGGTCGCGCCATGTTCGGGGAGCGCTTCGCGCGCGCCAAGCGGCTCGCCGTGCAGATCGCGCAGGAGATGGACCGTCGCGATCGACTGACCATCCTGGCGTGCGACGTCGGCTGCAAGACGATGCCCGGCGGCTTCGTCGCTCCCGGCGCTCCCGCCGCGCACGACGTCGACGCGTTCCTCGCCGCGCTCACGCCCGACGGTGCCAGCGATCTCGTCGGCGCCGTTCGCCATGCCGCGCAGGTCGCCGGCCACGACAAGGATCGCGACCTTCGCGTCGTGCTCCTCAGCGACGGCGTCGCCACCGCGGGCTATCGCTCGAACGGTCGCATCGCGACCGAGGTCGGCGAGGCGATGAACGAAGGCCGCGCCGAGGTGGTGGCAGTGCCGATCGGCGCCGACGCCGACGTGACGCTGCTCGGCGAGATCGCGCGCGGCGGCGGCGGCGTGGTCGTCCCGTACCAGCCGGGACAGGGCCTCGAGTCGACGGCGCTCGAGGTGCTCAACGCGACGTACGGCACCACGCTGCGCGACGTCGAGGTGGTGCTTCCCGCGGGTCTCCGCGAGATGGCGCCGGCGTCGTTGCCTCCGCTCCGCGCGGGCTCCGAGACCATCGTGACGGCGCGCCTCTCGGGCGATGCGGTGAAGGGCGACATCATCCTCCGCGGTAAGGTCGGCGGCGATCCGTTCGAGGCGAAGTACCCGATCGACGTCAAGGCGACGACCGACGCCGGCAACGCGTTCGTGCCGCGTCTCTTCGCGGCGGCGCGCATCGCCGATCGCGAGCGCGACGCTACGGATGCCCAGAAATCCGAGCTGATCGCGCTCTCGCGGCGCTTCTCGGTGCCTTCACGCTTCACGTCGCTGCTCGTCCTCGAGAGCGAGGCGATGTTCAAGGCGTTCGGGATCGACCGCGCCGATCACGGCGCGCAGTGGACGGGCGACTACGCCGCGCAGGTCGGCCTGGTGACGACGCTCGTGCCGGCCAACGGCAACACCGGCCTCGCGAAGGGCAAGGCGCTCGACAAGAACGATCCGTTCGGCGCCGACGACCTCAGCGCGAATCCGTTCGACGCGAAGGAAGCGCGCGAAGAGGCGAAGAAGGACAGCTTCGGCGCTGGCGGTCTCGGCCTCAGCGGCATCGGCGAGGGCGGCGGCGGCACCGGCACGCTGGGTCACGGTGCCGGCACGGGCTCCGGCTTCGACCGCGGAGCGGCGGCCGCGCGGAGGCCGTCGCCGAAGCCGTCGATGCTCGGAGGCTCTTCGTCCCCGGGCCCCGCTGCGACGCGCAGCCCCGAGCAGCAAGCGCAGGCGGCGCCCGCCACCAAGGCTCCCGCAGCACCTCCTGCCGACTTCTCGAGCGCGCTCCAGGACTCGATGGGCGACTCGATGGGTCGCACGCGCGGTCCCGGACGGCTCATGCGACGCGTCTTCGTGCGCAAGGCGTCGATCGCCACCGATCCCACGCCCGCGGTGTCTGCGGAGAAGATCGCGCTCGCGCGTGCTGCGGTCCAGGCCGCGCCCGACGAGCGCAGCAAGCACAAGGAGCTCACCAAGCTCCTCGCCCTCGGCGGTCAGCTCGACGAGCTCGGCGAGACGCTCGAGAAGTGGTCGACGCGCGACCCCCTCGACGCCGACGTCATCGTGGGGCGCTCCGACCTCGCAGCACGGCGTGGTGATCGCGAGACCTCGCTGCGCATCCTCGGCGGCGCCCTCGCGGCGAGCGCGATGTCACGCGACGACGCGTTCGTGCTCGCGACCACCATCGCGCGCAGCTACGAGCGGCTCGGACGCACCGAGGCGTGCTCGTTCCAGGTGACCGCCGCCGAGCTGCGGCCCACCGACACCGATGCGATGGCCCGCGCCGTCGCGTGCGAGCGCCGCCAGGGACGCGGCGCGTCGGCTGACCGCTGGCTCGCGACGCTGAAGGAGCCGCAGCGCGTCGCCGTGACCAACGCAGCAGCGAAGGTCGATCCCGCGAAGACCGAGCAGACCAACGGCGACGTCGTCGTCAGCGCGACCTGGGACGGCAACACCGATCTCGACGTCGTCGTCGTCGATCCCGCGGGCCGCAAGGCCGGCGTGGCGACGCGCATGAAGGGCGCACGCATCGAAGGCGCGACCGCGCGAGACCACGAGACGCTCGCGCTCGCGACCGGCGAGGCGGGCGCGTTCGTGGTGGAGATGGTCCGCGCCGGAGCAGGGGACGCGGGACGCGACGTGCCGGTCACGGGCAAGGTCACCATCCGCGCATTCGGGCAGACGCAGACGGTGCCGTTCACGCTCACGGGCGTGCGCACGCAGGTGGCGCGCGTCGACAGCCGCTGGGAGGCCGAGCTCGTCCCCGTCGAGGACGGCACGTTCGGCTTCCGGAACAACGAGCCGCGTCCGTTCGATCGCGGCGCTGCTGCGGGCGCGCTCGCGCGCGTCTCGGTCGCGCAGTGCTCGGCGAGCGGTCAGGTCGGCACGGGCCACGTCACCGTGACGTTCGCGCCCTCGGGCCGCGTGTCCTCGGTGATCGTCGACGATCCGAGCTTCTCCGGCACGCCGGCGGGTCGATGCGTGACCGCGGCGTTCTTCGGCGCATCGGTCGCCCCCTTCGAGGGCGGCCAGGTCCGCGTCGGCAAGTCGTTCACGATCGGCGTGCCGATGGCGCGCTAGCCCTGGCCCTCACCCCGCACCACTCTCCCAAGGGAGAGGGGACGAGAGAAAGGCGCGCTGACAGCGGGACGGGACGGGGCTCAGCCCTTCGAGGTGTCGACGACCTTCGCGACCGACTCGAGCGCCTCGATGACGCGTGCGCGCTCTGCGCGCGGCACCTTGTCGAGCAAGCCACCGAAGGCAGAGCTCGCGCCCGTGCCTACCGATTGGGCGGCCCGACGACCGCGCGGCGTGAGCCGTACGTCCGTCTGGCGTCCGTCATCGGAGCCCTTCTGACGAGCGATGAGGCCAGACCGCTCGAGACCCGAGAGGTTGCGACTCGCTGTCGAGGGATCGATGCCGAGGAGCGTGGCGAGTGTCGACGTCGACAGCGCGCCGCGCTCCGCAATGAGCTGCAACGTCTCGGCCTGCTGCGGGGTCACGTCGCCCGCACGTGCGCGTTCACGCGCAATGCGGCCGAGACCACGAGCAAGGGCGAGGAGAGCGCGTGCAAACCGGTCCTGGTCGGCCATGGGAAGAGGTCATGTACTCTACAACTCTTGGTTCCGCGTCAAGCGTCGAGTTGCATGCTCCTCGCGACGTGGGCGCAAGACGGCGAAAAAACGCGACCTTCTCGCGACGCTTCCGAGTCGCTTTCCTGGGCACCTCGTCGCGCTTGTGGCTCTCGTGCCAACGCACCCGCGGCTTCGGTTCGCGCTGCCGCTTTTTTTTGACACCATCACCCTCGGAAGCGCCTTCACGGGGTTGCACACGTGCGGTTTGCGCTCTAGCGTGTGCGCGGAAGCTGGAAGATCGGCTTCGTGGAGTGTCTCGTGAGCGAAGTGAGTCCGAGCGTCGAGCAACCGACAACCGCGCGTGCCGGGTCCAAGCGGCCCGAGACATGCCGGATGTTCGAGAGCGACTTTCTGGAGCGATTCTCCCGGATCAACCCCATCACGATCTTCGTCGTCTGGGTCCCCGTGACACTCGGCATGCTCTACCGCAGCTGGTCGCGGCACTCGCTCCCGCTCGTGACCATGGCCGCGCTCTTCGCGGCAGGCGTTCTCATGTGGACGCTCTGCGAGTACGTGCTGCATCGCTGGGTCTTCCACTGGATGGACGGCACCCCGCGCGGCCGCCGCATCCACTTCTTGCTGCACGGCGTCCACCACGACTTCCCGAACGACAAGGACCGGCTCGTGATGCCGCTCGGGTTCAGCATCCCGCTCGGCCTGATCTTCTTCGGTGCGTTCTGCGTGCTCTTCGGGATGACCGTCGCCGAGCCGCTCTTCTCCGGGCTCACGCTCGGATACCTCGGGTACGTCG
>JAXDMI010000504.1:0-5747 GCA_034666145.1 Myxococcales bacterium
CAGCATCCCGATTTCCGTACGGCGTACGATGCGTGGGAGAAGAAGGATCCATGCGTCTTCGAAGGCGCGAGCGGCCCGTTCATCGCGAGCGCCACGCCCCCCGCGCCGGCGCAGGTCTGAGCCGATGGCTCCGGCCCGCACGCGCGCCTCGTGGTCGGCGCTCCCGATGTTCTTCGACGAGCCTCATCGTGCGCTCGGCAGCGAGTGCGATCGCGTCATCGTCGAGTCCGACGTCGCGCTCCACGAGCCTCATCGCGTCATTCCCCGGCTCGCCGAGCTCGCCCTGCTGAAGCTCCTCGTTCCTGCCGACCACGGTGGCGGCGCGTGGGGGCATGGCGGAGCCGGAGTGGACGTGCGCGCGCTCTCGATCGCGCGCGAGGCGATCGCGTACGTGTCTCCGCTCGCGGACTCGATCTTCGCGGTGCAAGGGCTCGGCTCGCATCCCATCCTGCTGGCCGGCGAGGGGCAGCGTCGTGCCGCGATCCTCGCAGAGGTCGTGCGTGGCGAGCGCGTCTGCGCGTTCGCGCTCACCGAGCCCGAGGCGGGCAGCGACGTGGCGTCGCTGCAGAGCACCGCGCGCCGCGAGGGCGATTCGTGGATCCTCGACGGCGAGAAGGTCTTCATCTCCAACGTCGGCATCGCCCACCACTACGTCGTGTTCGCGAACGCCGATCCCTCGAAGGGCAAGAAGGGGATCAGCGCGTTCCTCGTCGACGCCAAGGCTCCGGGACTCGCGACCGAGCCCATCGCGATGAGCGTCGACCATCCGTTGGGGCGCGTGGCGATGAAGGGCTGCACCGTGCCGGCGAGCGCGCTCATCGGCGAGGTCGGCCACGGCCTCCGTCTCGCGCTCGGCACGCTCGACGTCTTCCGCACGTCGGTCGGCGCTGCCGCCGTCGGCATGGCGCGGCGCGCGCTCGACGAAGCCGTTGCGCGCACGACTTCGCGCACGCAGTTCGGCAAGCCCATCGCCGAGTTTCAGCTCACGCAGGCCGCGCTCGCCGACATGGCCACGGAGCTCGATGCTGCACGCCTCCTCGTGTTCCGCGCAGCGTGGGAGAAGGATCAGCCGGAGCTCGCCGACGCCGACGCGAATCTGAAGCGACGACGCGCCAATGCCACCAGCGTCGCGATGGCGAAGATGTACGCGACCGAAGCAGCGCAGCGGATCATCGATCGCGCCGTGCAGCTCTTCGGTGGCCTCGGCGTCACCGATCGCTGCGTCGTCGATCGCCTCTATCGCGAGATTCGCCCGCTCCGGATCTACGAGGGAACGACCGAGATCCAGAAGCTCATCATCGGCGGCGCGCTCATCGCTCCCACATGATCGACTGACCGCATGACGCTCTTCGAGCCGTTCGCCATCCGGTCGATGACCCTGCCCAACCGGCTCGTCCTGCCGGCCATGGTCACGCGGCTCTCGGGCGAAGACGGTGTCGTCAACGACGACATCCGCGCAAGGTACACGCGATACTCACGCGGCGGCGTCGGTCTGGTCGTCGTCGAGGCGATGGCCGTGCACTCGGCGAAGAGCGGTCCGCTGCTCCGCATCTCGTCGGACGACTTCGTTCCGGGTCTCTCCGACCTCTGCCGGCGTGTCCACGATGCCGGGCCTTCCAAGGTCGTCCCGCAGATCATCCACTTCCTCAAGATCGCGCGCTCCGGCTGGCGGCAGACCGTCGACATGCTCTCGCACGACGAGCTCGACGGCATCGTGGAGGCATACGCCGCAGCAGCGGTCCGCGCGCGTGCCTGCGGATTCGACGGCGTCGAGCTGCACATGGCGCACGCCTACACGCTGTCGTCGTTCCTCTCGCGCCTGAACCCGCGGAAGGACGAATACGGGGGCTCGCTCGCCAATCGCCTGCGCCTGCCGCTGCGCGTGATGCGCGCCGTGCGCGCCGCCGTCGGTGACGACTTCGCGATCGGCGTACGCTTCCTCGGCGAGGAGTGCATCCGCAACGGCTACACGGTCGTGGACGCGGGACCGATCGCCATCGAGCTCGCTCGCGCCGGCGCTGATTACATATCGCTCTCGGCCGGCGGAAAGTTCGAGGACGCGCGCGTCATTCCCGGCGAGCCTCTCTATCCGTACACGGGGTACTCCGGCGATCGGTGCATGCCCGGCGCCGCGTATCCCGACGGCGCGAACCTCGCCATTCCGGAGGCCGTTCGCGCGGCGCTGCGTGCGGCCGGCCTGGACACGCCGGTCGTCGCGGTCGGCAAGCTCGGCACCAAGGACCTCGCCGAGAAGGTAATCGCGAACGGGCAGGGCGATCTCGTCGGGATGGCGCGCGCCCTGCTCGCGGATCCGGACCTGCCGAAGAAGTGGCAACGCGATCGCGAAGACCGCGTCGTGCGATGCATCTACGGAAACGTCTGCAAGACGCTCGACGAGAACTTCAAGCGTGTAGATTGCACGCTTTGGCCGAAGAGGCTCGGTCAGGCGCCGGAGAGCGACGATGCCGTTCCTCCGTCGTGGCCCGTGAGCGGCGCGGCGCTCACCGCCGAGCACAAGGAGGGACGGGTGCTCCTCCGCTGGAAGGCCGCCACCGACGACGACGGCATGTACGGCTACCAGGTGTTCCGTGGCGAGGAGCTCGGCGCCGCGCCGCCCGCTGCAACGCAGGGCGCAGCCGGCGCGCTCCTCGTCCATCACGCGAGTGTTCGCGCGCTGTCCGCACGCTACGAGGATGCGCGCGTCGTTCCCGGCGCTCGTTATCGCTACGCGGTGAAGCCGTACGACCTCGCCGGCAATCGCGGACCGATGAGCGAGACGGTCGTCGTGCACGTGCCCGACTGACCTCTTTTCCCTACATTCTGCGGCACTTTGGGCGCGGTCGGTGCACCGCACTCGGGGTGAGGGCGATCCACCGCCAAGAGCTCGCGGAGCGTCGCGAGCGCGTCTCGTGAAGCGCAGCACGAGGACGAGACGTTCGACTCCGCGCCGGTTTCTCCACGAGCGCAGTCGCACGTGACACGTGGTCGAACGCGATCCACCGGACCGCGCGCGCCGGCAGGATTCGTGCAGTCGCCCCCCTCCCGATGGGCCTGCACTTTCCTGGACTGACGCGTGACCGTGCTGTTTCCCTCTCGGCGATCGTCGCGGTCGCCGGCCTCCTCGTCGCCGGTGTCGCCGCGTGTTCGAGCTCGAGCGATGCAGCCGCGACCGACGCGACGCCGAATCCGGACGGCAAGCTCGAAGGCGCCGAATGCATGGTGGGCTTCGACTGCCGCTCCGGCATCTGCAACACCGGACACTGCGGAGCGTCTGCGGCCAGCCTCAACTCGTCACCGACCGACGGCATCAAGAACGGTGACGAGTCCGACGTCGATTGCGGCGGCTCGCGCGCTCCCAAATGCGTCGACGGCAAGTCGTGCGCGGTGGGTGGCGACTGTACGAACGCGATCTGCAAAGCGCTGAAGTGCGTGCCTCCGGCCCCCGATGACGGCGCGAAGAACGGCGACGAGACCGACGTCGACTGCGGCGGTACCAAGGCCCCGAAGTGCGCGACTGCCAAGGCCTGCGCCGCCAACGGCGACTGTGTCTCGGACGCATGCTCGTACGAGAAGAAGTGCGTCGCGTTCAAGGGCTGCACGGGCCACTTCGGCGGCGACACGTGCGGTGCGGGCGAGACCGGCGCCGCCGACGCGATGCACGAGAGCTGCTGCACGCGCGTGGACGTCACCGACCGTCCCGCTTCCCAGGGCGGCCCGTTCACGATCGACAAGTACTACGTGACCGCCGGTCGCATGCGCGCGTTCGCCGAGCGCTGGCAGGGCAACCTCAAGGCGTGGGCCGCGACCAATCCCGCGGGATGGGACGCGTCGCTCAGCGGAACGCTCCCCGAGAACATGGATGACGTGAACATCCTGCTCGGACCCAACGGCAAGCGTGGCTGCAACGTCGTCAACCAGGGCGGTCGCACGTGGTCGCAGGGCGTCGTCGACGGGGTCACCGGCGAGGTGTCCGACTTCAGCCAGGACGTGCTCGACGAGAAGGGCCTCAACTGTGTCCCCTGGAACATGGCCGCGGCAGTCTGCGCATTCGACGGCGGGCACCTCGTCAGCAATGCCGAGGTCGCTTGGGTCTACGAGAACCGCGGTCGCACGGCGGGCCCGACCTCGTATCCGTGGCAGTGGAACGATATGTCGCCCTACGACAAGAGCACGTCGGACATGCGGCTCATCCACCGTGAGAGCTACGAGACGCCGAACCCGCCGGCGACGCTCCGCAGCGTCAACAATCAGTACCCGCTCGATCACGCGTTCTGGGTTGCGCCGCCGGGACGTCGTCCCGCGGGCGCGGACATGTACGGAGTCCAGGACGCCGCAGGCCTCTTGATGCCGTGGGTCCGCGACGCCAACGGCTCGTTCACGTGGACGCAGTCGTGGGAGAACCACGAAAAGAATCTCCAGGTCACGAGCTGGCCCAAGCAGGCGCCCGAGGGCCCCGACGGCTACTACGCGCTCGGGGT
Organism: Myxococcales bacterium; assembly: GCA_034666145.1. Taxonomy (GTDB): domain Bacteria; phylum Myxococcota_A; class Polyangia; order Polyangiales; family Polyangiaceae; genus Labilithrix. Next base: position 4,479 of record JAXDMI010000504.1, read on the forward strand.
TCGCTGCTCCTACTGAGCTTGGATTCCACCCGCCTCCCGGGTAAGAGCGTGACGTGAGCGCGCTCCCCGAAGATCTCAGCCTGGCCCGCTATTTCCTGTTCGATCGCCTCGACGAGGGGCTCGGAGCCAAGGTCGCCTTGCGCTTCGGCGATCGGAGCTGGACGTACGAGGCCGTCGCGCGGAAATCGCGGAAGATGGCCGGTCTCCTGGCCGCGCACGGGGTTCGGCGCGGCGAGCGGGTCCTCCTCGTGCTGCCCGATGCGCCGCCGTTCGCGTGGGCGTTCTTCGGCACGCTCACGCGCGGCGCGGTCGTCGCCATGGGGAACCCGCACGCCCCGATCGAGAACCTCGAGTACCTCGTGAGGTACACGCGCGCGACCGCCGTGATCACGGTTCCCGAGATCGCCGAGGCCCTCCGCAACACCGTGGAGGCCAACGGGAGCGAAGTGCAGGCGGTGTTCGTCGTGCCCGACGTCCCCACCGGCGAGGACCCCGAGCAGAAGATCGCCGCGCTCACCGGCACGTCGGGCGCTGCCGGCTCCGGCAAGATGCGGAAGATCATCGAGCTCGCCCCCGCGCTCGAGGCGGCGCCGGAGGCGGACGTGACGCACGTGCACCGGGACGAGCCGGCCATCTGGCTGTTCACGAGCGGGTCGACCGGCGAGCCCAAGGCGAACATCCATACCGCACGCGACTTCGCGTTCAACACCGAGGTCTACGCGAAGAACACGGTCGGCTATCGGCGTGACGACATCACGGTGAGCGTGCCGCGTCTGTTCTTCGGTTACGCGACGGGAACGAACCTCATGTTCCCCTTCGCGGTCGGCGCGACCGCCGCGCTCTTCAGCGAGCGACCCACGCCCGAGAGCCTCGCCAACGCGTTCGCGATGTATCGGCCTACCGTCGTCACCAACGTCCCGACGATGCTCGGCAAGCTCCTCGAGCACGACGCGGAGCTCACCGCGGCGGGCAAGCCCGGGCTCGACCTCTCGAGCATTCGCTTCTCGCTCTCCGCCGGCGAGGCGCTGCCCGGACCGCTCCTCGCGCGATGGAACGAGCGCTTCCATAGCGACGTCTACGACGGCATCGGCTCGGCTGAGATGTTCCACATCTATGCGTCGAATCGTCCGGGCGACATCAAGATCGGCTCGCTCGGCAAGGTGGTCGAAGGCTACGAGCTCCGCGTGCTCCCCGAAGATGCCGAGGGCGCAGGCGCGACGCCGTGCGCGCCCAACGAGATCGGCGTGCTCTGGGTGAAGGGCGACAGCG
>JAXDMI010000505.1:0-5291 GCA_034666145.1 Myxococcales bacterium
GTACGTCGCCGCAGCACCGGCCGTCGCCGGTGGCGGTCGCGTCGCCGCGACGCCCACGGTCGGTCCTGGCGGTGGTCGCATCGCGGCTACGCCCACGGTCGGTCCGCGTCCGTCGGAGATCGGTGTCGCTCCGAAGATGGTCGTTGCGCCTCCGCGTGACAACGCTGGTCTCGCTCGCGCGCAGGCCTTCGCTACTCCCGTTACGGCCGTCGCGCATGGTGCAGCGCCGCCCGCGACGAGCCCGGTCCGCCGGCGCATCGATCACGACAACGTCATCGCCAGCCCGTCGGCGCGTCCCTCGTTCGACAATCGCTCGCCGGCGATGAACAACCGCGTCGATTCGATCGCTCGCTCGCCGCAGGTGCAGGGCGTGCAGCCCTCGGGTCCGCGTCCTTCGTCGGCGCCGTCGGCGTTCGACAATCGTGCGGCCACGCCGCGCGCGTTCAGCTCTTCGAGCAATCCGGCGGCCACGGCGCCGAGCTATCGCCCCGCACCGAGCACGCAGGCGCAGGCGATGCCGCAGTATCGCTCCACGCCGGTGCCGAGCTATCGACCGTCGCCTTCGCCCGGCATCTCGCAGTCGGCGCCGTCGTATCGCGCTGCACCGAGCTTCTCGCAGCCTGCGCAGAGCTACCACCCCGCGCCGTCGGCGCCTGCCATGCGCTCGGCGCCGACCTATTCGGCACCTCACGTCTCCGCTCCCGCTCCTGCTGCTCGTCCTTCAGCGCCGCGCTCGACCGGATCCGTGCGCAGCGGTCATAGGTGAACTCGATGTCCTTGACGAAGCTCGTGTCGTCGTCGGTCGCTTCCTCTTCTTGGGTCATGGGTCTCTCGGCGATCGCGCTCACCACCACGCTGGTGGCATGCGTGATCGAGGACGCGCCCCCACGTCGTCTCGCGAGCGATCCCACGCCCGCGACGCCCGTCGGGACCGCGACGCCGGTCGGCTCGGGCACCGGCACCGTCGGCGGTACGCCGAGCGCCGATCCGACGGGCGTGAGTCCGTCGCCGATCCTCGCCATCGTCGACACCGATCAAGTGATGAACGCCGATCCCGGTGAGGGCGTCGGGGTGTTCACCGAGTACTCCGGCGGCGGCAAGTGGCACGTCTGGTGGACCTGCGACACGGCGAAGTCCCAGCTCCAGTGCGACGTTGCGCTCAGCGTGACGGCGGCGTCGGGCACGATCTCCAATCTCGATTCGACCGCGCTCGACAATGGCTCCGCGCAGCTCTCCAACGCGTCGCGCATCGACGCGCAGACGACGACCACGACGCAGGTGCACGGCATTCGCTTCGACACGAATCCCGGCGCGGTGATCACGCTCGAGGCCACGGTGGGCGGTCTTCGTGAGGGGCCCGGCCCGAACCGCTCGTTCTTCTTCTTCGTGCAGGACGGCAAGATCAACGGCGGCTTCACGGGCCGCCTGAGCAACCCGCTGCAGCTGCAGGGAAAGACGCCCTGAAGGTCAGCGGTCGGGCACGCTCTTGAGCCCGTCGGCGACGATCGCGTAAGAGAGCTTCTTCCGCTCCGTGTAGAGCGGCGTCGTGTCCCAGCGCTTCCAGAGCATGCGCGGCGTCTCGACGAGCTCGGCGCCCAGCGACACCGCGATGCGGAAGCCCTCGGTGGGCGCCGTCTCGCGCTCGCGTGTCTTCGGATCGTCGTCGATCACGTGTGGGTCGGAGGGGTCGGTCACTTGCAGCAGCGTCCACGGGATACGCACCGTGACGAGCGCGCCGTCGAAGACCACGGCGCTCTGTCCGGTCTCCGTATCGGCCGCCTGGCGCACGTGGAGCTTGCCGATCTCCTGCACGGTCGCCGGGAACTTGTAGACGCCGTCGTCGCTCCCGTGCTCGCCGTTGTTCTTCCAGCGCACGAGGTTCCACTTGCCGCCGTCGCTCTTCACCGACGCATAGGGCCGGCCGCTCGGCAGCTGGCTCACCGTCTTGTCGTGCCACGCTTCCTGCGTGTCGTGCCAGATGCCGAACTGGTCGTAGGGCTCCATCACCATGAGGTCCGCGCTGGTCCTGGTGACGGTGAGCGCCAGCTCCGATCGCTGCGTGGTCTTCACGCCGTTGGGAAGGATGCTCTCGCCACGATCGTCGGCGTAGGTGTCGTAGCCGATGGTCATCGTCTCGCCGTCGGCGAGCGGAGAGCCGAGCGAGATCTTCAGGTGGAAGTATTCGGCGTCCGCCGCTCCTCGGATCTCGGCAACGCGCCCCGACCCCGTCGTGGGCGGGAACATCGAGAAGTCCGGCGGCGCGACCTGGAAGCCCAGGAGCCCGAAGTTCTGCTCGGGGCTCGTGACGTTGTGCCAGAGCTTGTAGCGCTCGAGCGGCAGCGCGAGCTCGTCGACGATCCACGTGCGCTTCCACCACTCGTCGATCCACGCGAAGAGAATGGCGCCTCCCGTGCCGGCGTCGTACGCGTTGTGGAAGAGCCGGACGTCGTCCATGCCCTGCTGCACCTCGTCCTCGCCGCCGTGGTCCATTCCGCTCTGCGCGTAGTGGGCATTGCCCCAGCTCGTGGGCACTCCGACTTCCGCGATGATGAGCGGCTTCGGGAAATAATGCGCGCGGAGCGTCTGGAGATATCCAAAATAACTATCGGGACCCACGGAATCACGCGCCGTCACGTAATTCGGATCCTCGTTCATCCAGTCCGGGTAATAGGGATATGCGTGATAGCTGGCGAAGTATCCGCCGGGGAAATTCGTGGTGTCGAGCTGCGCGAGATCGAGCTCCTGCGAGTCCTCCAGCGCGCCGGTGCCTTCGGTGGGATGATGGATGGGATCGAGCGTCGGCCAGCTCGACACGCTGATGGGTCGATACTGCTTGTAGTGGTCGGCCTCGTACGCCGCGATCTTGTCGATGCGCTCTGCCCACCACACGTCGGTCTCGCCGCCACTGGGGAGAGAGACGTACGCGCCCTCGTAGTGGTTGCGAGCCGCGGTCATCGCGTTGGTGGTCTGCACCTCGTCGGGGAAGACCTCACGACCGACGAGCCAGCCGATCACCCACGGCGAGATGTCCGCGTCGTACTCGCCGAAGGCGCGACCCTTCCGCTCGAATACGAAATTGTGCCCGTGCACGCACTCGACCGACTCGACGATGTTGTCGTCGTACCCCGACTGCATGTCGTGCAGGTTCTTCGTGGGGTCGTCCTCGTCGAGCCAGATCCCGTGAAACACGTAGAGCGGCTTGTCGGGGTGCCGCATGTTGTAGAAGTGCAGGCGCTGATAGAAGCGCGGGAAGTGCAGCGTGTAGAGACGCAGGGTGTTCACGCCGAGGTCGGCGATCATCGCGAACCACCGGTCGTAGTCGGCTTCCGTCACCGCGAGCTCGCCGGCCTGGGTGCCCGGCAGCGCAACGCCCATGTTCATTCCCTTGATGAAGAGGGGATTGAACGTGGTGCCGTCGAACACCTGGATGCGGCCGTCTGCAGCCTTGAACGGCACCGGATAGAGCGGCACATCCATGGCTTCGGTGGTGCTCGAGCACCCAACCGCCGCACACGCGATCGTGGACGTCGTGACGACGGCGGAGAGCAAAGAGAGCCGCAACCCTGTCAGGATAGCCGAGCGCGCGTCGCGTCTCACGCGCGCGCGTCGCGACCGCATCTTTCTGTGGGCTCGGTTCGGCGCGCATGCGAAATTGTGCGGGATGTACGCCGAGCGTCGTGGCCGTCCGCTCCTCGCACGGGCGCGCGCGCGCGCCTTTGGGCTCGGGGTCGCCTTTGCGCTCGGGCTCGCGGGCTGTGGCGCGGCGCTTCCCGTCGCTCACCCCGACGAGGGCGCGCGCGTCAAGGCCACGAGCGGCGGCTCGACGCTGCGTCCGGCACCGTCCGCCGAGGCCGCGGCCGTGTCCCATTCCGAGCCGCGTCCCGTCGACCCGTCGCTCATCACGCACGGGAGCCGCGCTGCCGTCTTCGCGCGTGATGCCGTGCCGCCGGCGACGCCGCTGTGCACGAAGCCCGAGCGACGCGCGCTCACCTTCGATCAGACCCCCACGTACACCGAGAAGGTCGAGAAGGACGGCTCGTTCTCGGCGCGTCTCTTCGTCGGGAACGACGCGCCGTGCACGCGCAAGATCGCCGTTCCGCTGAGCTTCACCCCGCCGCGGACCACCAACACGCGCACCGTGGATTTTGCCGCGTACGTGCCGCCGCGTGGCGCGTTCGTCGAGCTGCGCCTCGAGCCGCGTGAGCTCGCGGAGATCGACGTGCGGCCGGGACGGTACGCCATCACGTTCAGCGTGCTCGACGAGGAAGGCGGCCCCGTCGGTCACGCGCTCGCGGGCAACGCGTTTCGTCTGGGACGTGACGACGTCGCGCTCACCACGTCGCCCGCGCTCCCCGCGCGCATCGGCGCCGGCGAGGACCTCGTCGTGCCCTTTGCCATCGAGAACGTGGGCGACTCCTCGAACCGCGTCACGCCGCTGGTCGTGTTCACGCGCCCAGGAGAAACGAAGGGCATCGAGCACTACGACCCGCCGCAGGTCGTGCTTCCGGGTACGTCGACCTATGTGCTCCGGCTGACGGCGCTCGCGCGCGAGACGGAACGCATTGCTCCGGGCTCGTGGCTCGTCACGGTGACCATGTTCGACGCCGCCGGTGATCGGCTCAACTCCTTCGCCGGTCTGCCGCTCACCATCGGGAGCATCGATCTCCGCATGACGAGGCCCGAGCTACCGGCTCGGGTGCGCGCCGGCGCGGCGCTGCACGCGACGTTCAAGCTGGAGAACCACGGCGACACGAAGGACCGGATCACCGCCATCGTGACCTTCACGAAGCCCGGGACCACGAATGGCCGCGAGTTCGTGTTCACGCGCGACGTACCGCCGGGACCGCTGGCCTTCGACGCGGTGATCGAGCCGGCGCAACGCCAGGAGAAGGGCGTCGACAAGGGCGTGTGGCTCGTCTCGACGGCCGCGTTCCGCAGCTCGGGGGAGCGGATCAAGAGCTTCACCGGTCACTACCTCGAGATCGTCGAGTGACCGCTCACCAGCGCGCGAACACGCCGCCCTCGATCACCTCGCCGAGCACCGTGGGCGCCGTGGCGAGGCTGCTGCGGCGCTCGAACGACAACGCGAGGTCGACGCCGAACGAACGGTCGAGGAGCTTTCGTGCGAGCGCCGTCACGATGTGGCTGCGCAGCTGGAGGAGATCGGCCGCGGACGGGTTGCGATCGAGCTGCACGCCGTACGTGTAATCGAGGCCCAGCGACAGGCGTGCGTCAGGCCTCCAGCCCACGCGAACGCCTGCAGAATGCACGTAATCGACGCTGCTGCCGGT
>JAXDMI010000506.1:0-3029 GCA_034666145.1 Myxococcales bacterium
ACACCACTTCGCCGGTGGCGAGGAGCTGATCGAGCATGTACGACCGATAGCCGGGAACGCGCGCCGGGAGCACCTCGGCCTCGAGCACCGACGCCGGGATGGGACAGCCCTCGAGCTGCGCGATGGAGCGGAGCAGCGCTTCGACGGGCGCCGCTGCGAGGCGCTGCGCACGTGCGTCGTCAGGCGCAACGATGCCCTGCCAGTCGCAGAGGAAGCGCGCGAACACGTCGGGTCCCACCGGCTCGATCGCCTTGCGAAGCCGCGCGAGCGTCTTGCGCTTGAGGATCCGCAAGACCTCCGCATCGCAATATTCGAGCGGCGATCCCGACGTGCGACCACGCGCCCGCATCGCTGCCGAAGAAGGCATGAACGTGCCCGTCACCACCTTGCCGGTCGCGATGAGATGGTCGAGCGCAGTGATGACCGACGCTTCGCCGAGGCCCCAGCGCGAAGCGATGTCGCCGGCGGTGAACGGACCGTGCGTGCGCGCATGGCGAGCGACGAGCGAGGTCAGCGCGTCCTTGGTCACGCCCAGGAAGGCTTCGGGAAGGCCACGCTCGAGCACGACGCCGAGCGCATCGCGATAGCGCGCGACGTCCTCCACCGCGACGAAGCGCTCCTCGCCGGCGATGCGCACGCGCACGATGCGGCGGTCGCGAACGAGCGTCTCGATCCATCCCGCCACCGTCTTCTCGTCGATGGGCGGACGCGGCACGCCGCCGTCGGTGGTGGACGAGGTGTCGGCGCGGCGGCGAATCTCGTCGCCGGTGAGATCGCCCAGCCACAGCAGGAGATCGTGCAGCCCATCGGCGTGGCGCAGCGGTCGATCGAGGCGCTGGAGCGACCGTCCGTGCTCGAGCACCACGTCGGCGTCGAGGAGCTTGCGGAGCTCGGTCTCGCCGAGGAGCTCGCGGAGCTGCGCGTGATCGATGGTCAACGCCTGGGCGCGTCGCTCGGCGGCCGGCGCATCCTCGTCGTAGATGAAGTTGCCGACGAACGAGAAGAGCAGCGACGCCGCCATCGGTGACGGCGTGGTGACGTCGACGGTGGTGACGCGGATCTTCCGCGACTCGACGGCACGCAGCAGGTCGACGAGCGCCGGGAGGTCGAACGCGTCGCGCAGGCACTCGCGATACGTCTCGAGGACGATGGGGAACGACGGATACTGCTGGGCGACGGCGAGGAGGTCGGCCGCGCGCTTTCGCTGCGCCCAGAGCGGGGTGCGTTTGCCGACGTGCTGGCGGGGGAGGAGCAGCGCTCGCGCCGCGGCCTCGCGGAAGCGCGCGGCGAAGAGCGACGATCCACCGAGCTCGCGCGTCACGACGTCTTCGATCTCGTCCGGGGAAGGGAAGAGGAGGTCGACGGGCGGCGGCTCTTCGCCACCGGGCACGCGGAACACGATGCCGTCGTCGGTGGCGACCGCTTCGATGTCGCCGGCGCGTCCGTCGCGGAGCTTGCGGAGCGCGGCCATCGCCCACGGCTGGTGCACGCGGCTGCCGAACGGCGTGAGCACGCAGATGCGGAGATCGCCGAGCTCGTCGGGCACGCGTTCGACGACGATGGTGCGGTCGCTCGGCACGGTGCCGGCGGCCTTCACCTGATCCTTCACGTACGCGATCAGATCGCCGGCGGAGCGCGCGTCGAGATGGTGCTCCTTCATGAGGAGCGTCGTGCCCTCGGCAGGCGAGAGACCGGCCACCGTGCGCGTGAGCTTTCCGATCCGCTCGCCGAACGCCAGCGTGCGCCCGGCGCGATCGCCGTGCCAGAACGGCATCTTGCCCGGGACGCCGGCCGCGGGAGTCACGAGCACGCGGTCACGCGTGATCTGCTCGGCGCGCCACGACGAAGCGCCGAGGAGGAAGACCTCGCCCTCGCGCAGCTCGAACACCATCTCTTCGTCGAGCTCGCCGACGCGGCGGCTCGAGCGGTTCTTGCGGGCGGGCGTTGCGGAGTCGCTCTTGCCGTCGCCGTCGCGATCGCTCTGGTCGGTGCCGTCCTGGAGGAAGACGCCGTAGAGCCCGCGGTCGGGGATGGTGCCGGCGTTCTGGATCGCGAGGCGCTTCGAGCCGGCGCGTGGCGTGATGATGCCGCGCGTGCGGTCCCACGTGATGCGCGGTCGCAGATCGGCGAACTCGTCGCTCGGGTAGCGGCCCGCGAGCATGTCGAGGACGCCCTCGAAGCTCGAGCGCGGCAGCTCCGCGAAGGGAGCCGCACGGCGAACGAGCTCCCACACCGCCTCGACGTCGGTCTCGACCTCGCGATCGCCGTCGAGCTTCTTTGCTTTGCTTTTTCCGGCCTTTCCCTTGCTGGTGGCCTTCGCGGGCGGCGGAACGCGCGGGATGCCGACGGCGGCGATGGCGACGATCTGCTGCGCGAGCACGTCGAGGGGATTGCGCGCGTAGTAGGTCTCCTCGACGTCGCCGTTTTCGATGCCGGCGGCGGCGGCCGCACACGCGAGGAGGTCGTGCTTGTGCTTCGGCACGAGCACGCCGGACGGAACGCCGCCGACGTGGTGGCTCGCGCGTCCGATGCGCTGGATGCCCGACGCGACGGAAGGAGGCGCCTCGACCTGGATGACCTGGTCGACGGCGCCCATGTCGATGCCGAGCTCGAGCGACGACGTCGCGACGATGGCGGGCAGCTCGCCGGCCTTGAGCCGCTCTTCGATGGCGCGCCGGGTGTCCTTCGCGACGGAGCCGTGGTGCGCGAGCGCGATCTCTTCGCCCGCCGTCTCGTTGAGCGCCGTGGCGAGCCGCTCGGCGAGCCGGCGACTGTTCACGAAGATCATGGTGGAGCGCGCGGCGCGGATGCGCTCGACGAGGCGCGCATGGACTTGCGGCCAGATGCTGCGCGCATCGGGGTCGGCCTCTTCGTCGTCGAGCGGTCCGACGAGCTGCGCCTCGACAGCGGGCGGCAGGGGAGGAGGCACCTCGACGGTGATGGAAAGCGCCTTTTTTGCGGAGGCATCGACGATCGCGACATCGCGCGCTGTCGCGGTCTTGGCCTTGGTCTTCCCGGTCGCGTAGCCG
>JAXDMI010000507.1:0-8185 GCA_034666145.1 Myxococcales bacterium
GAGCACCCCCGGCGCGAGCGTCACGCGGCTCTCGAGCAGCGTCGCGAGGCGTCCGCGCAGGTTTGCCGTCGTAGCGGCGTCGAGCACGAGCGACAGATCGCGGCGGTGGATGCCCGGACCGTAGTGATCGTCTTCGCCTCCCGTGATCACGAAGCCCTCTCGCTCGAAGAACGGAGCGACGCTCGGGATCGTGTCGAGGCCCGCATGCCGTGCGCCGAGCTCCGCGCCGCGCACCAGGCGCAGCACGAGAAGAAGGCGACCGAGACCCTCGCCGTGACGGGAGCCGTCGACGATGCCCCAGCACATCCTCGCTTCATCGTCCCGACGGCCGACACCGGCACACGCGATGATCCGCGCACCGTCGACGAGCACGAAGTACCGAACCGCAAAGCGATCGAGGTCGCCGAGGAACGACGCGAACCCTTCGCGCTCGTGCGGGGCGAAGAAGGCCGGCACGTTCGAATCGAATACGACGAGGCAGGCGTCGCGGTCCGAGGGCTCGTAAGGACGCAGGAGCATCGCCGCGAATCTCGCGAATCTCGCGCGTGGTTGCAACGGTCCAGGGCCTCGATCGGCCGGGAAAAGCGCTGTCGCGCACGCGCTGGCGCGACACGCTATCATCGACGTGATGGTCCCGAGGCCAATCGCGCAGGTGCTCGCAACGACCGTTGCGGCGGTATCGCTCGCCGGCTGCACGCTGCTCTTGGTCTCCACGGACGGCCTCAGCGGCGGTGCCGTAGACGCCGCCGCGACGCTCCCGCCCGGCGCAGAGGGTGGCGACGGCGACGTCCGGCCGGGTGAGGGTGGACCGTCGGACGAAGGCAGCGTCGACGCCGCCGACGCTGACGGCGGCGACACGAGCATCGGCTTCTGCGCGGCGAACCCGGGTCATCGCTTCTGCGACGACTTCGACGACCGCACGAACGTCGCGACCAAGTGGACGAGCACGGATCTGTCCGGTCGCGGGATCATCGTCTCCGATACGGCGCTCTCTCGCTCGGCGCCACGGTCGTTCTCATCGTCGACGATGACGGGCGCCAGCGTCGTCAGCACCGCAAGTGTCGCCTTCGAGCTCGGCAATTTCGACAAGGTGCGCCTCTCGTTCGACTTCCACGCCGCGACCCCGACGGGGACCGTCGGCGACAGCATCGCGACGGTGCACTTCACGGCCGGCTATTTCGACCTCGTCTGGTTCGACAACGGCAGGTTCGGGGTCACCGAGCGCGCCGATCCCATGCCGCCCATCGATCATTTCTCTCCGACGTTCATGCCCCTGGACACGTGGGTGCACATGGTGCTCGAAGTCACCCCCGGTCAGCTCGTCGTGAAGCTCGATGGCACGATCGTCGTCGACGTGGCGACGACACGTGCCTATTCCGGCGGCGCGGGCTTCACGCTGGGGCTCTATTCCGAGGACACCCGAGGCGTCACGTTCCACTACGACAACGTGCTCGCCGACACCGCGTTCTGATTCGGCGCGCCGTCACGAGGGCACGTCGTCACCCCGTCACGAAGGCGCGACGAAGACGAGCCGATCCGCGTCCTCGAGCACGAACATGCGGAACGGCGCGAAGAGGTCGGGCTTCTGCTGCATCGCGAAGCGGAGCTCGTCGAGCGCGATGTCGAGCACCGCCTCCGGCAGCGCGCGTTCGCGAACGCGGCCTCGCTCGGTGTAGAGGTGCACCGTGGTCGCGTCCTCGCCGAGCTCGAGCTCCATCTGCAGCGCGCCGTCCACCCACGGACAGCGTCGCAGCACGCGGAGGACATGCGCGAGCGCCTTCAGACGACCCGCGACGGAATGCGTGGCGGCGACCACGGCCTCGAGGAGCTCGGTCATCTCTGCGCGCGTGGGCGCACGCTCGATCCCCGACGAAGGCGGCGTCGGCAGATCCGTGTAGAGTGCAACATCCAGGAGCTTGCCCATCGACCCATCGGACAACGGATCGAATGTCGCGGTCATCATCCCTAGGGAGTACGACCGCGACGTTCGTGCACGACGCGATAGGGCGGCAGCGGAGCGCTATCGGGCGCCGCTCGTCGTGTCGGGGTTGCCGGCTGCGCCGGGGCGCATCGGGCCACCGACCGGTCGGGGGATCGTGCCCATGGGCGTCACGTAGATCGGCGTCGCGTAGTCGAGCGGCGCGCCGGTGTTGGCGACGCCCCCGGTCACTTGATTGTCCAGGCCCGGAGAGACGAGCGGCGCGCCGGTGGTGGTCGTCGTCGAAGTGGCGTTGGCATTCCCAAAGGGCGTTGGCGGAGCAGCGGGTTGGCCGTTCGTGTCCGTGCCTGCGGCGGTACCGGCGCCGGTCGAGCTGCCATTCGTCGTCGCCGCCGGGCTGGGTCCGGTGACGTCGATCGGCGCCGCCGCGGTCGAGGTCGCTCCGGAGGTGGTCGCGGGCGTGGCGCTGGTGCCTCGCGCCGCGCTCGTCGTGGCGTCGCTGTTCGGCGGATTCGTGGCATCCGTCGCGGCAGCGCTCGGTGCATTTCCAGGGCTCGCGTTCGGGCGTTCGTTCGGTACCACCGTCGCGGACGTCGTGTTCGTCGTGCTCACGCAGTCCTTCCGCTGACACGCCGAGGCCGTGAGCGCGACGAGGGCGACGGCGAAGAGGTAGGGGCGCTTCATGATTCTCACTCCGAGGTTGGTTCTGCCTCTCTTCGTGCAGGCCCCGTGCCTCCCGCGGGCTCGACCGTTTCATGCCCGCGGCGAAGGCGACCGCGACCACGACCATGATCGAGTCGATCGTGCGCCGTCGTTTTCCCTGAGCGGTCGAGGACCCGCAGGGGGAGCCCCACCCCACGCCCTCGCGTCGACGAATCACCCCATTTTTGCGGTGTTTCACGCAATCCGTCGACGGAACAGCCGTTGCACCAAGGAAGGGAGATGTCGCTTCGAGCTCTCCTGCCGTGGTGGCTCCTCGTGGGGGGATGCCTCGCGGGATGCGCCGCGCCGGTCGCCGGGCGCGGCGAAGACGGCACCGAGGCCGAGAACGACGGCAAGACGAGCTCGGCGATCGTCAACGGCAGCCCGTCGACCGCGAGCCAGGACGCCGCCGTCTTCATCAACGTCGGCACCGACGGCCAGTTCTGCACGGGCGCCCTCATCGCGCCGAACCTGGTGATCACCGCGCGCCATTGCGTGCAAGGCACCGACGAGAGCAGCGAGTGCGGCGCGTACACGACGCGCCTCGATCCGGCCACGCTCGGCATCGCGCTCGGCGCCGGCGCGAGCGCAACGACCGTCATCGCTCACGGCAAGAAGACGTTCGTCGATTCGGGCACGACGATGTGCAGCCACGACATCGCGCTCATCCTCCTCGACCAGGAGATCCCGAACGCCAGCATCGCAACCGTACGTTTCTCCAAGGTGAAGGCCGGCGAGACCACCACCACCGTCGGCTACGGCGACAACGGCTTCGGCACACCGACCGCGACGCGCTACCAGCGCGGCTCGCTCAAGGTCAACGCCGTCGGCCCGGCCTCGCAGACGTACACGACCAAGGACAACATGGCGATCCCGTTCACGGTGCATCCCGGGGAGATCGCCACCGGAGAATCGACGTGCTTCGGCGACAGCGGCGGTCCGCTGTTCGACGCGCAGGGCAGCATCATCGGCATGACCTCGCGTGGCCTCGACAGCGTGTGTCTCGACCGGCCCTCCATCTTCACCGACACCGCGTCGCACACCGACCTCATCGGCCAAGCGGCAACGGAGGCCGGACACCCGCTCGACGTCAGCGCGACGGCGGCGGACACGAGCACCGGCGATCCCGGTACCACCGACGACACGTCGACGACCACCAGCACGAAGGGGAAGGGGAAGAGCGGCTACACGTTGCAGCCGCAGGCGAACGCCGGTTGCTCGATCGCACGCTCGAACGATCCCGCGCAGCGCGGCAGCGACACCCGGGCGTGGCTATTTTTCAGCGCGATCGGCGTCACCATCGCGGCGGTGCGCCGTCGCCGGTGCTGCTCAGCCTCCGTCTAGGAGCCTGTAGGGCGTATGTGTCGCGTGCGAACATGCACGCGACCGAGCGCGCGAGTCGCCTATCATCCGCGGCTCATGGCCAACGCCTTCGCCGCGAATCGCGACATCAAGATCGAGGCCTCCGAGACATCGGCGGGGCGCTACACGCTGCGAACACGCGGCCTCGACAAGCAGCGACGACCCGAGCTCGAGATCGCCGGCGTGCCCGAGGTGGCGCTGAACGGCGCGGCGGGCGTCATCAACATGCTCGCCGAGTACTCGGTGAACGTCGCCGAGGTGCTCCCCGATCAGACCGTGGGCAACACGCTCGCCGTGGGCGACGAGGGACGCAAGCTGCTCATGGTGGTGCGCGCCGTCGCCTCGGAGAAGCCGAAGGGCGGGCTCTGGGCGAAGCTCGCAGGCGGCGGCAAAGGCATGCTTCGCCTCGCGGACATCGACGGTGCAGACGGCGCGCCGCTCACCGCGCTGGCGACGATGCTCGTGCATCGCGCGGCAGTGCGGCTCGCCAAGGACGACGCGGAAGGCGCTCGCAGCGAGCTCGACGCGGCCATCGCCACGTTTCCCGGCGCGCCCGCCACCGCCAAGGCGCCGGAGATCGAGGGCGTCTCCGGCACGTACAACGGGCAGAACCACATCGCGTATCTCGATCTCGCGGCGCTGGCCGGCGACGACGATGCAGAGCGCGCGCGCCGGTTCGATGAAGCGGTCGCGCGATCACAGGAGCTGGAGCTCCAACTCCGAGAAGGCGCGACGAGGGACGAGCTCCTCGCGCGCTACGCGCGTTAGGTTCTACGGCACCGCCATGTCGAACGGCACTTCCCAGTTGTAGAGGCTGTAGCCGTGGACGGACGGCGTCGCGTCCGAGTCGCGAAGGTTGCCGCGCGCGCCGCCCGCGGACACCACGCCGGGGCCGATGCATCCGTTGGGCGTCGGCTGATTGACGGCATACGTGAGTCGCTTCACGCCGGCGCCGGGAACGGCGGCGAGCGTGATGGTCACGGTGTCGGCTGCGGTGACCTCCACCTTCGAGATGGCCTGGTCGACGCCGCCCTCGCTGAAGTCGAAGCCGTAGTTGCCGATCATCGCGACGCGCGTCGTATCGAGCGCGATCGGCGGCACCGGGACGAGGAGCTTCACGGTGATGACCGCGCCCGCCCGCTGGATGTCGATCGGCCGCAGCGGCTCCCACGGCTGTCCCTTGAAGACGACCTGCGCGTACGCCTTGGCGAAGTACTCGCCGAGGTGCTGCTGGCCATGGATGCTGAAGTGCAAACACTCGAGCGCGCCGTTGACGGGGAAGGTCGACGGCACCGCGCCCTCGAAGACGTATCCGGGCGCGACGTACACGACCTTGCCGGGCGCACGCAGGTGCGCGCTCATCTGGAGGAGCGAGAGCTTGCTGTGACGATTGCCCGTCCAGCCGCTCACGCCGGAGATGAAGAGCGGCACCGGCTGCGTCTGGCCGGTGATGCTCTTCGCCATGGCCTCGTAGTCCTCTTGCCACTCGATGAGCGCGTCGTCGTACTCCTGGATGCGATTCGCGACGCCGTTCGTACCGACGAGCGGAAACTCGGGATGGTTGTCGGCGTTCTGCTGGTACGCGTAGTGATCGCTCTCGCCGTGAATGGCGGTGACCGCGCGGACGACGTAGCTCTTCGGAGGAACAGCGGCAGCCGCGAGCGCCTTCGCGGCCGTGACTTGAGCCGTCGCCTCGTCGAACGCTTTGATCTCGTTCGCGGGCTTGTAGCTGCATCCGCCCTTGCGGAGGCACCAGTAGGTGTTGCCGCTACGGCCGTGGAGGCTCACGAGCACATCGTGCTTCGTGGGGTAGCCCGCCTTCACGTTGAACATGAACGTCGTCAGCGCGAGGTTCGAGACCTCGTTCGCGAGCGCCGACGACGCGGTCTCGACCTTCGAGCCGCTGAAGAACTGGTCCTGCTCGACGAGCGGCACGAAGCTCGTCGGCGCGACGTAGTTGGCAGCCGGGCAGCCGTTGCCGTCGCAGCTCTGCGCGGTCATCACGCCCGTGTTGAACATCAGGTTCGTGTACGGCTGCGTGGTCGTGTACGGGACGGTGTTGATGGGCACCGTGTTGTCGGGACGCCCGCCGTTCGCGACCGAGTTGCTCTGCCCCGTCTCGAGGACGTGGTTGATGTCGTAGTCGACGTAGTCCGTCGAGAGCGGGCCGGGCGGGGGAGGCGGGGGAGGCGGAGGTGCGGCATCCGCGTCGGCCTCGGCGGCCGCGTCGTGGATCGCGCCGTCGCTGTCCGCGTCGCCGTCGCTCGAAGCGTCGGCGATCGCGCCGCCTTCCGCGTCGGGAGCGCGCGCTCCGTCGAGCAGGAGCTCGCCGTCCGGCGCAGAGCTCGTATCGAGCGAGCCGTCGTGCGCATCGTCAGGGGGCACGCCGGTGTCGGTGCCGTCGTCGATGCTGCTGCCCGCACCGCCGCAACCGTACGCGGCTCCTCCCGAAACGACGGCGATCGCCGCGAAGAAAAGGCTGTAGCGAGCGGGGCGTCGGCGCATGGATGCGAGACCCTAGCACCGCATTCCGCACGTGCATCTTCGGGAAACACGCGTGGATCAGACTTGAATCAGGCAAGAATCACGGAACGGGCTCGTCGAAATGAACCGCCCAGTTCCAGAGGTCGTAGCCGTACTGCGACGGAGTGTCGTCGGAGTCGCGCAGGTTCCCGCGCGCGATGGTCCCGGAGCCGCCGCAACCATGGAACGTGTACGCGTAACGCAGGCGCTGGTTCCCGCCCAAAGGCGCTCGCGCGAGCGTGACGGTCACCGTGTCCGGCCCGGAGAGCGTGACCGCGGTGATGGCGGGCGGCGCGCCGCTGTCGTCGAAGAATTCGAAGCCGTAGCTGCCGGGATCGGTGACGTGCTGCGTGTCGATGACGAGCGGCGGCTTCGGTACGACGAACTTCGCGGTCACGACGTTGCCCGCGCGCGTGACGGTCTTCGGTCGCAGCGGCTCCCATTTTCGGCCTTCGAGCACGACGCGCGCGTAGGCCTTCGCGAAGTACTCGCCGAGATGCCGCTCGCCGTGGCCCGTGAAGTGGAGGCAGTCGTCCGAGTACGGGAGCACGTACGTCGGGCCGACGACGATGACCTTGCCCTTCGACCGGACATGCGCCGCGAGCTGCTCGTACGCGATGACGGTGGTTGGCACGTTGTTCCAGTGCGAATACTGCGAGACGAAGAGCGGCACCGGCACGCTCTGCCCCGTGATGGCCTTCAC
Source organism: Myxococcales bacterium (assembly GCA_034666145.1). Taxonomy (GTDB): domain Bacteria; phylum Myxococcota_A; class Polyangia; order Polyangiales; family Polyangiaceae; genus Labilithrix. The sequence goes on from JAXDMI010000507.1 coordinate 7,230, forward strand.
GCTGCTCTCGTAGTCGCGCTGCCACTCCTCGAGGCCCTCGCCGTAGTCGTGGATGATCGACGTGCCGTCCGTGCCCGGCAGCGGGAAGAGCGACGCTCCGTCCGACGCTGCGTAATGATCGTGCTCGCCGTGGATCGCCGTCGCTGCGCGGACCACATACGACTTGCCCGCCGCCTTCGAGAGCGCGAGCGCGTCGGTCACCTCCATCATCGCGTCGTCGAAGGGCTTCACGTAGCTCATTCCCGGCCACCACGCGCAGCCGCCCTTGCGGAGGCACGAGTAGCTGTTGCCGCTTCGGCCATGGAGGCTGACGAGGATGTCGTGCGTCGGGTGCGCAGTGCCGACGAGGATCTTCTCCTTGGCGAGCTTCGAGGCCTCGTTGGCGAGGCCGGCGGACATGGTCTCGATCGCGTAGAAGAACGTGTCGCCTTCGACGAGCGGCACGAGCGCGGTGGGCCGCTGGTAGATGGAGCAGCCGTTGCTGTCGCAGCTCGCCGCCGGGATGATGCCGCTGTCGAACATGAGGTTGCCGTACGGCTGCGTGGTCGAGAGCACCGGCTTGCCGTCGTTGGCGACGGCGTTGCTCTGCCCCGTGGAAAGGATGTGGTTTACATCGAAATGTTGGTAGGGCACCGGCGGCGCCTCGGTGTCGCCGTCCGACGTGCCGGAGCCCCCGGTAGCAGCGCCCGGCGTGCTCGAGCTCGCAGCGCCACCGGAGCTCGCCCCACCGCTCGGGCCGCTGGTCCCATTCGGCCCTCCGGCGCTCGGCGGCTCGCCCACGGCGCCCGTCGTCGCCGTCGTCTGCGTCTCCGGCGAACGAGCTCCGCAGGCCACGGCCAAGGCAACGACGGCAGAGCTGAGCGCGACGGAACGCGAGACGGAACGCACCACGTACATCGCATCATCCTCCTGCACCGAGCGTCTGCAGTCGGCGTGCCTCCCGCCCTCTGCCTCGC